>CAMJYF010000009.1 GCA_946409885.1 uncultured Clostridia bacterium
GTTCTCCCTTATCTTTCCTATCTTATCAATATTTTTACCAAGATGATGGAGACGATGAGCGCATTTTTCGGATTGAACTGAGCCGTACACTGTTTCTGGCAGATCAAACCGGATCCTTCTGTGGATTCGGTTTGATTTTTCATTATTTGCAATATGATATTTTGGCGATATTTTTATTTTTTATATTGCCCTTTCTCACAATCTGTGCTATAATAAAATGAAATATTGTAACAGTATTGTCATCGCGTATGACAGAAACGCGTTGCATTGTTTCACTGACAGTAAGGGAACGGAAAGATGACAATTATCGGTATCGATCCCGGTTACGCTATCGTAGGATATGGGATCATCAGTTATGAGAGAAACCGGTTTTCGGTTCTGGATTTCGGTGCGGTCACTACGCCGGCAGATATGGAATTCCCGAAAAGGCTGAAAACGATTTTTGATGATCTGAACTATCTCTTTTCCAAATGGCTATTGAAAAGCTCTTTTTCAACACTAACAAAACAACGGCGGTTGACGTGGCGCAGGCCAGGGGAGTCATCCTTCTCGCTGCGGAAACGAACGGCTGCGCCTGTTATCAGTACACGCCTTTGCAGGTCAAGCAGAGCGTTGTGGGTTATGGCCGCGCGGAAAAAAAGCAGGTGCAGGAGATGACGAAATCCCTGCTGGGCCTCAGCGCCGTCCCAAAGCCTGACGATACTGCGGACGCGCTCGCCATGGCCATCTGTCACGCCCATTCCAGTTCCACTTTGTTTTTCCGATAAAAGAGTTTTTGATAAAATGCGGCGCGTTTCCGTTCCTGACGGACTCGCCGGTGATGGAGTGATATGTTTTACAGTCTTACGGGAAAAGTAGTCTACGTTGACACGCTGTCCGTTGCCATCGAATGCGGCGGTGTGGCGTTCCGCGTCTCCACCAGTCTGAATACGCTCAAAAAGATCGGTTCGGTCGGCGGCAGCGCAACCGTTTTTACCTATCTGTCCGTCCGGGAGGACGCCATGGAGCTGTTCGGCTTTTCCGACCAGACGGAGCTGGCGTATTTCAAGATGCTGATCGGCGTATCCGGCGTGGGGCCGAAGGCCGCCGTCGCGATCCTCTCCACCTTCAAGCCGGAAGAAGTCGCCTTTTGTATCACGGCGGGCGACGTCAAACGGATCACCGGCGCGCCGGGCGTCGGGCCGAAGCTGGCGCAGCGGATCGTAATGGAGCTGAAGGATAAGATGTCCAAGCTGGTGCCGGAACAGATGTCCTCCGCGGATTTTGTGCAGACGGGCATCGCCGACGCGGCCGGCAACAAATCGGAAGCTGTCAGCGCGCTGATCGCGTTGGGTTATTCCCAGACAGAGGCGGCCAACGCGGTATCTTCGCTGGACCCCAACGACTCGGTAGAGATGCTTATCAAACAGGCGCTGCGCGGCCTGATGCGGGGGTAATGGCAGATGGCGATCAATTCTTATGAGGAAAACGATTTCAGAATGGCTTCGCCGGAATTCGGCGCCGTTGATTCGGATCTTGAGATCACCCTGCGTCCCAAAACGCTGGATGAATACATCGGCCAGGAGAAGGTAAAAGACAACCTGCGCATCTATATGGAGGCCGCCCTGAAAAGAGGGGAGCCGCTGGATCACGTCCTGTTGTACGGCCCGCCCGGTCTGGGTAAAACCACGCTGGCCGGCATCATTGCCAATACCATGGAATCCCAGATCCGCATCACCTCCGGGCCCGCTATCGAAAAGCCCGGCGACCTGGCGGCGCTGCTGACAAACCTCAACGAGGGCGACGTTCTCTTTATCGACGAGATCCACCGCCTTTCCCGCAGTGTGGAAGAGGTGCTGTATCCCGCCATGGAGGACAACGCCATCGATATCATCATCGGCAAAGGTCCCTCCGCCCGTTCGATCCGGCTGGACCTGCAAAATTTCACGCTGGTAGCCGCCACCACCCGCGCGGGCAGCCTGAGCGCTCCGCTGCGGGACCGGTTCGGCGTCGTGCTGCGGCTGGAATTGTATCAACCGGAGGAGCTGGCGAAGATCGTCACCAGAAGCGCCCGGATCCTCGGCGTGGACATTGACGAGGAAGGCGCCATCGAGATCGCGTCCCGGTCCCGGGGCACCCCGCGTATCGCCAACCGGTATCTGCGCCGCGTGAGGGATTTCGCCCAGGTGATCGGCAGCGGCAGCATCACTTTGGAAGACGCCCGTACCGCGCTGACAAAAATGGAGATCGACGAGCTCGGGCTTGATAATATCGACCGTATGCTGCTGCGGACGATGATCCACAATTACAACGGCGGCCCTGTGGGGCTGGACACGATCGCCGCCGCCATAGGCGAAGAGGCCGTCACCATCGAAGACGTGTACGAGCCCTATTTAATGCAGATCGGTTTCCTGGCCCGCACCCCACGCGGCAGGACCGTCACCAACGCGGCTTATATCCATCTGGGGCTTCCTGTCCCCGCCAAATAAATTGAAACAAGGGAGTTTGTAACATGGGAAGATTATTCGGAACAGACGGCGCGAGAGGTATCGCCAATACGGAAATCAGCTGTGAGCTTGCCATGAAGATCGGCCGCGCGACGGCCATGGTCCTTTCCAACGGAAAAAACAAACGGTTGAAGGTGCTTGTCGGCACCGATACGCGGAAATCCGCCGATATGCTTTCCAGCGCTATCTCCGCCGGGCTTTGCTCCGTGGGGTGCGACGTGCTGCTGCTGGGTGTGGTCCCCACCCCCGCCGTGGCGTTTCTGGTTAAGGAGTATTCCTACGACGCGGGCATCATGATTTCCGCCTCGCACAACCCCTGCGAATACAACGGCATCAAAATCTTCCGTTCCAACGGCTACAAGCTGCCGGACGCGATGGAGGAGGAGATCGAAAAAATCATTTTGGACGAGATCCTTCCACCGCCCCTGAAGGTCGGCGCGGAGGTGGGCTCCATCACCTCCGGCAAAAACGCCGTCAAGGACTATATCAAACACATCGAATCCACTGCTGTGGCGCACTTCTACGGCATGAAGATCGCTCTGGACTGCTCCAACGGTTCCGCTTCGGTGACCGCCAACGAGCTGTTCCGCAAGCTCGGCGCGGAGTGCACGGTCATCCACTGCAAACCGGACGGCGAGAATATCAACAAGAACTGCGGCTCCACCCATATCGAAAGCCTGCAGGAGTTTGTCCGCGAAAACGGCTTCGACCTGGGCTTTGCCTTTGACGGCGACGCGGACAGACTGCTCTGCGTGGATAACGAAGGCGCGCTGGTGGACGGCGACAAGATCATCGCCATCTGCGCCAAGCATATGAAGGACGAAGGACGGCTGAACGCGAATACGGCGGTCGTTACCGTCATGAGCAACATCGGTCTGTTCAAATACCTGGAGGCCAACAACATCAACTGCGTCAAAACCCAGGTCGGTGACAGATACGTGCTGGAAAAGATGCTGGAATGCGGCTATCATATCGGCGGCGAGCAGTCCGGCCATGTCATCTTCCTGGATCACGCCACCACCGGCGACGGGCAGGTGACCGCCGTTCAGCTGCTGAACGTGATCCGCACCACGGGCAAATCCCTTAAAGAGCTGGCGGACGAGATCGAGATCTTCCCCCAGGTGCTCACCAACGTCAAGGTTTCCGCCCTCGGCAAGCTGCGGCTGAAAGAGGATCCCGATATCAATCTGGCAATAGAGGAAGCAAAAAAAGAACTGGGCGACGACGGCCGCGTGCTGGTGCGCGCCTCCGGTACGGAACCGCTGGTGCGCGTCATGATCGAGGGCAAAGACAAAGAGCAGATCAACCGCCTGGCCGCGCAGATCGCGGAAGTGGTCAGAGAAAGACTGATCTGATGAGAGTTGCCGATCAATGGAAGGACTATGAGCTGATCGACTGCTCCGATGGGGAACGGCTGGAGCGCTGGGGGAACTATCTCCTGATCCGTCCCGACCCGCAGATCATCTGGTCCACGCCTAAAACAAATCCACTGTGGAAGTCCGCGGACGCCCGTTATCACCGCTCCCATACCGGAGGCGGCAGATGGGAAGTGTACCGCAAGCTGCCCGACGTCTGGAATATCCGCTGCGGCAGCCTGACCTTCCGCGTCAAGCCCATGGGCTTCAAGCATACCGGCATTTTTCCGGAGCAGGCCGTCAACTGGACGATGACGGCGGAGCTGATCAAAAAGGCCGCACGCCCCGTCAGAATGCTCAACCTGTTCGCCTATACGGGCTGCGCCACCGTCAGCGCGTTGGCCGCCGGCGCTTCCGTCACCCACGTGGACGCCTCCAAGGGCATGGTGGCCTGGGCCAAGGAGAATGCCACGGCCTCCGGCGTCGCGGACCGGCCCGTCCGCTGGCTGGTGGACGACTGCAAAAAATTCGTTGAGCGGGAGCTGCGCCGGGGCAACCGGTACGATATCATTCTGATGGATCCCCCTTCATACGGAAGGGGTCCGGGCGGTGAGGTCTGGAAGCTGGAGGATGAAATCTTTTCGCTGTGTTCCGTCTGCGCCGGGCTTCTCAGTGACGATCCGGTCTTGTTTATGATCAACTCTTACACCACGGGCCTTTCCCCTTCGGTGATGCATTATATTCTCAGCAGCGTGCTTCCGAAGCGCATCGGCGGCAGCGTAAGCTCCGATGAGATCGGGCTGCCAGTCACCGAGTCGGGACTGATCCTTCCCAGCGGCGCCACTGCCGTCTGGTCCGCCTTTTTCTGATGGTTGCAAATCATGGGTAACGATAAACTGATTTCTTTTGAAAACGTCTCTTTTTCCTACAGCGACGAAAGCAGCGAGGAGATCCGGTACGCGCTGAAGGATATCAATCTTGCCATACACAGAGGCGAGTTCATCGCGGTATTGGGCCACAACGGCTCAGGGAAATCAACGCTTGCCAAGTTATCCAATTCCATTTACGCGCCTTCCTCCGGAAAGGTTTTTGTCGAGGGAATGGATACCTCTGATCCGGAAAACGAATTCCCGATCCGCAAAAAGGTCGGCGTCGTCTTCCAGAATCCCGACAATCAGATCGTTGCCTCCATTGTGGAGGAGGACGTCGCCTTCGGCCCGGAAAACCTGGGGATCCCCCCCGCCGAGATCCGTCAACGGGTGGATGAGGCCCTGCGCGCCGTGGATATGTACGGCTACCGTCTGCACGAGACCCACCGCCTGTCCGGCGGCCAGAAGCAGCGCGTCGCCATTGCCGGCATGCTGGCCATGCAGCCGGAATGCCTGGTGCTGGATGAGCCTACCGCCATGCTGGACCCCATGGGCCGGAAGGAAGTAATGTCCATCGTTCGCAGTCTAAACCGGGAAAGGGGAATGACTGTCGTATACATTACCCACTATATGGAGGAGGCTGCGCTGGCAGACCGGGTGGTGATCATCGATAACAGCCGTATTGCGGCGGACGCCTCCCCCAAACAGATCTTTGCCGACCAGGCGCTGCTGTCCCGCTGCGGGCTTGCCGTACCGGAAATTACGCAGATCGCATATCTTCTGAACAAGATGGGCTTTTCCGTTCCGCCGGATATCCTGACGGAAGAGGAAATGATTCAGGCCATACAGACCGTCAGCCGTTCCGGCTGATCCACGGAGGAACCGATGGCTTTATTGCAAACCAACAGTATATCGTTCGGCTATTCCCACGGGACGCCTTTTGAAATAACGGCGCTGGATCACGTCAGCTTTTCTGTGGATAAAGGGGAAACTGTCGCCGTGATCGGACATACCGGCTCCGGTAAAAGCACCTTGATGCAGATGCTGAACGGCCTGCTGAAACCGGAAAGCGGCGCCGTTTTGATGGAAGACCGCGATATCCATGCCGATAAACAGCAGACAAGGCAGATCCGTTTCCGGGTGGGACTGTGCTTTCAGTATCCGGAATATCAATTGTTTGAGGAAACCTGCTTTAAAGATATCTCCTTTGGGCCGAAGAATATGGGCCTATCAGAGGAGGAGATCCGACAGCGCGTTCTGCAGGCGGCCAAAATCGTCGGTCTGCCGGAGGAACTGCTTGAAAAATCTCCCTTTGACCTCTCCGGCGGGCAAAAGCGCCGCTGCGCCATTGCCGGCGTGATGGCCATGCAGCCGGAAGTGCTGATTCTGGATGAGCCCACCGCCGGGCTGGATCCCCGCGGCCGCGACGCCGTTTTTGCAATGATCCGTTCCTATCAGCGGCAGACAAACGCCGCTGTCGTTATCGTGACGCACAGCATGGAGGACGCGGCGCAGTTTGCTGACAGAATCGTTGTAATGAGTCATGGAAGACTGGTGCTGGACGGCACTGCCGATGAGATCTTTTCCTCTGCGGAAGAACTGATGAACATGGGGCTGAACGTTCCTGCCTCCACCAGGCTCGTCAATGAATTGCGTTCTCTGGGGTACGATCTTCCCCGTAACGTCTATACCGCTCAGGCGGCGGCGGAAGAGATTGCTTCCTGTTTAAGGAGGAGCCGCCCATGATCAGAGATATTACCATCGGCCAGTATTTCCCCGGCAATTCCTACCTGCATAAGCTGGACCCGCGGGCAAAAATTGTGATCACCTTCATATATATTGTCGCGCTGTTTCTATGCAAAAACTTCTTTTCCCTGTTGCTGCTGCTGACGGTATCTGTTGCCGCCGTCCTCATTTCCAGAATCTCCTTCCGCGTCATATTAAAAGGCATGAAGATGATCCTGCTGATCATCCTCTTTACGGCGGTATTGCAGGTTTTTTACAACGACAAGGGAACCGTTTTGTGGCAGCCGTTTCCCCGGTGGGATTTCGTTATTACCGACAGCGGCGTTTTCAGCGCGATATTCCTTTCCGTCAGGATCGTGGCGCTGATCCTCTTCAGTTCACTGCTGACATACACCACGTCCCCCACCATGCTGACGGACGCCATCGAACGGCTGCTGTCCCCGCTAAAGCATCTTCATGTGAACGTTCACGCGCTGTCTATGATGATGACCATCGCGCTCCGGTTTATCCCTACGCTGATCGAAGAGCTGAATATTATCATCAGCGCGCAGAAGGCAAGGGGAGCGGATCTTGATTCCGGTTCGCTGACCAAAAGGGCAAAGGCGCTGATCCCGATTTTTGTTCCTTTGTTTGTCAGCGCCTTCCGCAGGGCATACGAGCTGGCCTTCGCCATGGAATGCCGTTGCTACAACGGCGACAACGGCCGCACGCGCATGAAAGTCATGAAGCTTTGCCTTCGTGATTATCTGGGCCTGCTGGCGTCTATTGCGCTGACCGCGGCCGTTATCGTTACCAGTTATCTTGATCTCGGTTCATTGTTTCTCTTTGAAAGCGTGATATAAATCAATAATTATCTTCTCTCTTTAAAATACGACGGCGCCGCCTATCACGGCTGGCAGCGACAGTCCAACGCGGACACAGTCCAGCAGCGGGTGGAAGAAGCCGCCGCGAAGCTGTTCAATACCGGTTCCGTCTCTGTTTCGGGTTGCAGCCGTACGGACGCCGGCGTTCACGCCAACTGCTTCAGGTGCAATTTCAAAACGGAAAAACGGCTTCCTCATGAAACGGTAGTCTCGGGCATGAACTTCTTTCTTCCGGATGACATCGCTGTTTTTGCCTGCGAAAGCGTACCGGATGATTTTGACGCCCGGTTCAGCTGTAAGGGAAAGGAATACGTCTACCGCATCTGCAACACCCCGATCCGCGATCCGTTTTATCTTCACAGGGCGCTGTTTTACCGGCTTCCTCTGGATGAGGTTTTTCTGGATCAGCAGGCAAAGGCCTATATCGGCACGCACGATTTCACCGCTTTGCGCGCCATCGGCAGCAACGTCAAAACCACCGTTCGCACCGTGACGGAGGCCTCCGTATTTCGTGAAGGCGATATCGTCACGTTCCGTGTCAGCGCGGACGGATTCTTGTACAACATGGTGCGAATTATGGTGGGTACCCTGCTGTATATTTCGGAGGAAAAGATCGAGGCCGGTTCCATTCCCTCCATCATAGCCTCTCAGGACAGGACGCTGGCGGGCAAAACGGTTCCGCCGGAAGGATTGTATCTGAATCAGGTGTATTACTGATCGCTAACAACTGTCGTCGCGGGATACGAATGGTATCTTCCCGCGCCCCATCACAGGAGAGTGTCGCCATGGGAACCCCTAAGAAAAAAAAGTCGAAGAAGAAGAACCGCACGGATATCAAGCGGCTGCTGACTGTTCTGGGAAGCGCCGTTCTGATTGTGCTGGTGCTGATTGCGCTGGTGTGGTTTGTCTCGCGTTTCTTCCATTTCAGTCTCTTTGCCGGAAAATCAGATGAAAACAGCGCAAAGACGGGCGTGATTTATCGTATCAGCTCCGATAACGTACGCAGTATGACAGCGTTCGACAACGGTCTGGCCGTACTTACCAATTCCTCGGTAAAGTATCTGGACGCCTCCGGCCGGGAGCTGGAATCCAATAAACATACCTATTCCGACCCTGTCATGAAGGTCTTTGATAAAAACGTATTTCTGTTTGATAAGGGCAGCACGTCCTATCGGGTGGAAAAAAACACTTCCGTCTACGCGGAGCAGACCGCGCCGGGCCCCATTCTGTGCGGCGCCGTCGGCAAACGAGGCAATTATGCCTTTTCCGTCAACAACGACGCGGGATTCCAGTCTCATATCTACGTCTATTCCCGCAACGGCAAAAAGCAATTCGAGTGGGGCAGCGCGTCAGACTATTGCAGCGCGCTCGCGCTTTCCGATTCCGGCGGCCGAATGGCCGTGGCGGTGTTGGGGACCGATAATGCGGAGTATTATTCCCGTTTGCTGCTGTTTTCGTTCCGGTCCGATACCCCCGTTTTTTCAGTGGATTTTTCTGACGAGGACATTTTTAACGTGGACTTTGTCTCCTCCCGTAAGCTTGCCGTGTATACCGACCGCGGCGTGTACCTTGTCAACGGCAACGGCGTCAGCACTCCCGTACTGGAGTATCCTTCCAATGAGCTTCGGTTCTGCGACGTCAACGCCTGCGGAATCCGCGCGGTGGCAACCGCCCCCTACGGAAACGATCAGACGCCTGTTCTGACCGTATTCAACGAAAGGAATAAACTGCTTTACAGCCGTCATTACAGCGGCCTCATCTCTCAGGTAGCGTGCGGTGATTCCTATCTCGGCGTGTTGCTCGACGGTAAAATCGAGCTGTTGAACCGTGACAACATCGCGGTCGGCTCCGTGGATCCGGGGGAAGCCTGTTCTTCTTTTGTGCTTGTCAATCATTCTCTGTACGCCCTCACGGCGGACGGAATCAGCCGCTACAACGCGCATTTTGATACGCAGCGATCCGAGGCAGATACCTTGCCCGTAAAGAACGATGAAACCGAGGCCGCGACACAGCCGCCCGCAATCACCACGGCAACCGACGGCGACGCGATTGTTTTGCCCGGACTTTCAGATGAAACGACCCGGGAGGAGGATACCGCGGCTGAAAGCCCCGACCTGCTGCCGGATGAGGGCACGGAGGATTCCGATGATTCGGAAGGAGAAGAACCGGACAATGAAGAAGAGGCGGAAGAGAACCTCTTCGGATGATTACAGAAAAATTACAGAAAAATCATATATCATTCCATCTGATTCTGCGGAAAACAATCCGGAGGGAAGGTGACTTATGAACTCGATCGATATCGTATTGATTCTGATTGTAATTTTCTTTGCGCTGATTTCCGCCAAGAGGGGATTGATCCGCGCCCTCCTCAATCTGGGTGCTGTGATTCTGTCCGGCATTCTTTCACGCATGCTGGCGCATCCTGTCGCCGATTGGTTCTACGGGCAATTTCTGCATACTAAAATAGAAACGGAGTTGCTGGGGATTCTGCCGGAGGGGTCCGTGTCAGGGCAGGTTTCCGCCGGATTGGATGCGATCCTGGCGGAGCTCCCGCAGCCGGTTGTGGCGATCGCCAGACAGTTCGGTCTAGTGCCGCAGCTGAACAACGGTACCCAGATCCTTACCGTGGAGGGGATCGAGCAGGATTATATTGTACCCATCGTTACCGGCGTCGCGGCCGTCATCGCTACGGTATTGCTGTTTTTGATCTTCAGCTTTGTGTTGAAACTGTTGGTCGCGTTGATCGATAAATCACTGAACGATAAAGACAAGCACAAAATGGTCCATGGCGCAAATATGATACTGGGCGGGGTAGTAGGATTTGTCAAAGGCGTTATTCCCGCCGGAATCTTCTGCGCGGCCGCCAACGTATTGGCGCCTGCCATCGGAAACGCCAATTTTTCCCAGCTGGTCAATGATTCTTATTTCTGCCGGTTGGTTGCATCAATATTCAATTAATTCAAAGAAAGCAAGGCCGAGGATCGTTGCGAAACGGCCCGGACCGGAAAGGTCGAACGTATGAACAAAAAAACATCTTATCTTTTTGAAAATGTCTGGACGATTCCGAATCTTCTCTCTTTTATCCGTATTTTGCTGATACCCCTGTTTGCGTATCTGTTCTATAAACGCCAGCTGGTATGGGCAGTAGCCGTACTGGCGCTGTCCGGCCTCAGCGACTTCTTTGACGGAAAGATCGCCCGCCGCTTCAATCAGGTGAGCGAACTGGGGAAAATGCTGGATCCCATCGCCGATAAACTGACGCAGGCCACCATCGCCGTGATGCTGTTCTTTACCTTTTTCAAAGCGGATAACCGCCCGCTGCATCTGTTTGCCTGGGTGTTCCTGCTGTTCATCGTCAAAGAACTGGTAATGCTCATCGGCGGAGCGGTCATGATCGGCTTCGGCCTGAAGCCCGGCGCCGCAGAGATTTACGGAAAAGCCGCCACTATGACGTTTTATATCGTCATGATCGCCATCATCGCCTTCGGCCCCGAGATCGGCGCCTTCCGCCATCTCTTTACGCTGCCGGATACCGTCATGATGGTGCTGGTGGTGATCTCCGTCATCCTCACCTTTGTGGCGTTCTTCAGCTATATGCCCGGGGTACATAAACAGGCGAAAGTGCGCTTCAGCCCCGAGGGGAAGGCGGCCGCCAGAGCCGCGAAAGAGGCAAAAAAAGCAGAAAAAAAGGGATAAACCGTTTTCTTTGTGTGTGAAAGGAAATCTGATTGATGAATATGAAATTATGCTCTAAATGCAAACAGCGGCCCGCCGTGATTTTTATCTCCCGTATCGAAGGGGATAAAACCACGCAGGAGGGCCTTTGCATCAAATGCGCCATGGATATGAATATCGGCCCCATCAAGGATATGATGTCCAAGATGGGCATCACGGAAGAGGACATCGACGCGCTGAACGAGCAGTTCGGCGACGCCCTTTCCGGGATGGAGGAGGACGGCAGCTTTGAGCCCGGCGGCGCTTCTACCTTGCCCTTCCTGCAGGGGCTTTTCGGCGGCGGTCAGTCTTCCAAAAAAGACGACGGCGTCGATCTCCCCGCCGAGGTGGTCCCCAACGATAAGGGCGCGAAGCGCAAGGCGCCCAAGGCAAAAAAGAAACAGGAAAAAAGCCAGCGCAAGTTCATCAGCCTTTACTGCACCGATCTGACAAAGAAGGCGGCGGAAGGGAAGACCGATCGCATTATCGGCCGTGAAAAAGAGATCTCCCGTGTCACACAGATCCTCTGCCGCCGCACCAAAAACAACCCCTGCCTGATTGGCGAACCCGGCGTCGGCAAGACCGCCATCGCCGAGGGCCTTGCCATAGCTATCGCGGAGGGCCGTGTTCCCGCCAAGCTGCAAAAGAAGGAGATCCAGCTGCTTGACCTGACGGCGCTGGTGGCTGGCACCCAGTTCCGCGGCCAGTTCGAAAGCCGTATCAAGGGCCTTGTGGAGGAAGTGAAGGCGGAAGGGAACATCATCCTCTTTATTGACGAGGTCCACAACCTGGTTGGCACCGGCGACGCGGAGGGTTCCATGAACGCCGCCAATATCCTGAAGCCCGCGCTCTCCCGCGGCGAGATCCAGGTGATCGGCGCCACCACCTTCAACGAATACCGCAAGCATATCGAAAAAGACGCTGCGCTGGAGCGCCGTTTCCAGCCCGTCAAGGTGGAGGAACCCTCCATCGATGACGCCTATCAGATGCTGCTGGGCATTAAAAGCTACTACGAGCAGTTCCACCGGGTGCGTATTTCCGATACCCTCATTTATAAAGCCGTCACCCTGTCCGAGCGCTACATCACGGAGCGTTTCCTGCCCGATAAGGCCATCGACCTGCTGGATGAGGCCTGCACCTGCGCCAACCTGCGCAACAAGGCCATCAGCGAATACGAAGCCAGCGAGCTGAAGCTGGCGGAGCTGCGGGCGGAAGAAGCGGAACTTCTGGAGGAAACGGACAACCCGGATTATGAAGCCATCGCCCGGGTCAAGGCGGAGATCATTCAAGAGGAAAAACGGAATGAGGAGCTGAAGATCAAGGCGCAGGACAACTTTGTCACTGAGGACGATCTGGCCAAGGTCATCAGCCTTTCCACCGGCATCCCGGTCAGCAAGATCGTGGACAGCGACATGAGCAAGCTGGCCCACATGGAGGAGCACCTCAAGCAGCGCATCATTGGGCAGGACGAGGCGGTAGAGGCCGTATGCGCCGCTATCCGCCGCAGCCGCGTCCGTCTCAGCCCCATCAAGCGGCCCGCCTCCTTTATCTTCGTCGGTCCCACCGGCGTGGGAAAAACGGAGCTGGTCAAGCAGCTTTCCAAAGAGCTGTTCGATACCCCGGAAACGCTGATCCGTCTGGATATGTCCGAATTTATGGAAAAACACAGCGTTTCCCGCCTCATTGGTTCGCCGCCCGGCTACGTCGGCTATGACGAAGCGGGGCAGCTGACGGAAAAGGTCAGAAGGAAGCCCTATTCCGTGATCCTGTTCGACGAGATCGAAAAGGCCCATCCCGACGTGATGAACATCCTGCTGCAGATCCTGGACGAGGGCAAGACCAACGACGCCCAGGGCCGTACGGTCAGCTTTGAAAATACGGTCATCATCATGACCTCCAACGCCGGCAGCGAAAACAAAGAGAATCTGCTGGGTTTCGGCAAGGACGCCAACACGGCCGGCAAAGACAAGGCCATGAAGTCGCTGCAGCAGTTCCTCCGTCCCGAGTTTATCGGCCGCGTGGACGAGGTGATCGTCTTCAATCAGTTGACGAAAGAGGACTACGAAAAGATCGCTGCTTTGCTGATCAACGATTTCGTTCCCTCCCTGCAGGATAAGGGGATCCGCCTTACCGTCGGCGAAGGTGTTTCCTCCTATATCGCGGAAGAGGCCGTCAAGGGCATCCGCGGCGCGCGCGATATCCGCCACACCATCCGCCGTCTGATCGAAGACCCGATCACCAATATCCTTGTCTCCTCCTACGACAAATCGATCCGGGAGATTACTGTATCGTTCCAAGACGGAACCATTACTGTCACTCCCGATTTTGGTTGAAAAATCTCATAATTATTCCTTGACAAAGCAACGGTTTAATGATAAAATGATACCGTTGCATGCGGGTGTAGTTCAGCGGTAGAATCCCAGCCTTCCAAGCTGGTTGTGTGGGTTCGACTCCCATCACCCGCTCCATGACAGCCCCGTTCCAAACGGGGCTTTTTTACTATCAAAGGAGGAACCCTGTATGCCGTTTATTGACGCGAAAATTTCAAAAAAGCTGACGGATGATGAAATGACTTTGATGAAGGCCGAATTCGGCAAAGCCATCGCCCTGTTTCCCGGCAAATCGGAAACCTGGCTGATGTGCGATATTCAATCCGATCAGAAGATCTGGTTTCAGGGGAATGACGACGCGCCGTCCGCGTTCCTGGAGGTAAAACTGTTCGGGTCCGACGACGGACTCAGCGCCGATCGATTCACCAGACATATCTGCGATGTATTTGAGTCGCAGTTCGGCATTCCCGCCGCAAGAGTGTATATCCGCTATGAAGGCGGAACCCTCTGGGGCTGGAACGGCAGCAATTTCTGAAAGCCGTTATCGAAAGGGGAGAAAGACCATGGGTAAATTAAAGGATATCGACAGCAAAGCGGAAGCCAAGGGTTCGGGCGTCGTCACCTTCTGGCAGTTCGTCAAATTCATTTTCGTCAGCCTTTTGGCGATGATCGTGCAGTTCGTGCTGCTGAACACGCTGAAGCTGCTGCCTCCCATTCAGGAGCTGTATAACAACGGTCAGGATTTCGAGTGGTGGGTATTTGTCTGTCCCGCTGCCATCGGCGGTCTCGGGTACTTCATCGTCAACAATACGGCCAACATCGTGGCGCAGATCGTCTCGTTCTTTGTCAACCGGGAAAAAACGTTCAATTCCGGCGCCAATATCGCCGTTACGCTGCCCATCTATATCGTTTTTACGGTGGCGCTGATCGCGTTCTCCGCCTGGCTGAATCCCACGCTGAAAAACATATTTGTCAATCACATGAACGACGACCTGGCGGCCAACGCCGCCACTATGGTCTGTTCCGCCGTGCAGTTCTTCCTCTATTTTCCGGTGGATAAGATCCTGTTCCACAAAAAGAAAGAGGAGAAGAAATAACGACCGTCAGAGTCCGGACATCAACGAAAGGAGCTGTTGTTTTTGCATTGTCCCAAGTGCGATGGGCACATTCCCTTCTATGACATTCGACCCAACTGCAAACACTGCGGCGTCAACATCTGGTATTACACGCAGCAGACCTCCATGTCCCGCGACGCGAAACGTACGGAGCTGGAAGGCGCCGCCGCACGGATGGTCATCGCCCGCATCAAGGCCGCCTTTATCGGCAGCAAAGAGGCCATCGCCCGCCTGGTTATTACCCTTGGCGCGGTGGCGGTGCTGATGCTGCCCTTCGGTTCGGTAACGCTTACCGCTCCCTTTTACGAAAAAACCTTGTCGGCCGGTCTGATCGGCGTCATCAAAGGGGCGGTAGACGGCGTTCTGATGAAAATCCCCGCCTATCTGCAAAGCGCCGTGTTTTCTCAGTACACCAAGGCGTTCCTGCTGCCGGAAGGCGTCATGGCGCTGCTGCTGTTGGTGGGCGTCGTTATCATCGGCGTCTATATGCTCAGCTTCCTGAAGCTGGAACCGCTGACCCGCATCATCCGCAACGCCTCGCTTGTGGGCGCCATCATCGCGCTGTTGGGGCAGATCGCGGTGCTGGTGACGGCTTACGTCAGGCCGCTTCCCGAAACACCCGCCGCGCAATTCCATGTGGGGTGGGGCGGCTTTGCCGCCGCGGCGGTATGGCTGGCGATGTTCTTCATCAACCGTCATATGCTCAAAAAAGGCATCGAGCCCACTTACCGCGAAAACGATATCAAACGCCGCGAACTCCTTCATAAGGTCCGCGCCGGAGAGATCGACCTTGACAGTCTGCCGCTTCCCGTGTTGGAAAGCGAGGAAGAACGCGCCGAGCGCCTGAAAGCGCTGGAGGAAGCGCTGAAAGCGGAAGAGGAGGGCAAGGAGCTATGAGCAAGCCTCTGAAAAAAGGAACCAAGATCTTTCTGGCGATACTGATCGTCGCGGTGCTGCTGGGCGCCTGCTTTGTCAGCGTCGCCATTTATGCCAGAAACGAATTCAAGAAAGAGCGTTCCTGGATCCCACCGCAGTTGTCCCCGCAAAAAAGCTCTGTCACGGAGCTCCCGGACAACGCGCACGACGCCTACGAGTACGTGATGCGCCTTTACGACGAGGCGCTTCGCTCCGATATCGTGGAGGCCGGCTGGTATACCGATGTGGACCTGAACGGCGACGTGCAGCTGCCCTTTGCGGAAGTGGACAACGGTCTCGTCAATGATATACGCGGGGAGGCTGTCGGCGCCGTGAAAGCGCTGTATCCCGATGAGAGCGGCGTTACCCTTTCCGATGAACGGCACGCGGATATCCCCGCCGTCAATCTGCAGGAGAACGAGATCCTTGAATATGCGTACAATGCAGATGACATATTCAACCGCAAGGGAGAATACCGCAGCGATACCTATGAGATCGTCTTCAAGGTGGATCCCGCTTT
>CAMJYF010000010.1 GCA_946409885.1 uncultured Clostridia bacterium
GCAGCTTCACGGGGATGGCGTCAAGCACGTCGCCCTCCAGGTCGCCGCCCTCCACAAGGAGGAACCGCAGCACGGGCGCAAGGGGCTCGATGGCCTCGATGAGAGCCGCCTTAAAGGCTTCCTCGTCGCCGTCCTCAAAGCTGAAGGACATGCCGTCCCAGGCGTTGAGATCCACGCCGAAGGCCCTGATGATATCGACCGCCATATCGGGAAGGCCGAGGCCGGAGGCCAGGTTGCTCAGCGCGTCAGCCACCTTGTTGGCGTTGTCGGCGGTGAAGAGATCCGTCAGCAGGAATCCGACCGCGTCGTCAATGGACTCGGCTCCGCCGAGCTGGTCGCTGAAGACGACCACCACGTCGTCCAGGAAGTTGCCCAGGTGCTCCGCCATGTAGACTGCCTTGTCCTTTGTCCACAGGGTGTCGTTGCCGGAGGCGGCCACCTCGGTCCAGTAGTTGTCATAGAAATCCGCGCCGATGTTGCCTTCGGTGATCCAGTCGATCTTCGGGGCGGTCATTTCCACGCGCTCCGGGAAGAGGAGCTTCACAAGGGCGATCACGGAATCGGGGTAGTTGTTGACGAAATTGTTGAGGATCGTATCCACGATCTCGCTGGCGCCCTCGCTGCCGATCAGGCCGGTGACCAGCTCCGTCAGCTTGGCGGCATTTTCTTCGGTGGCCAGCTGCGCCATCACGTAATCCAGCACCCGGACCATCAGCTCCGCCTTGCCGTTCTGGGACAGGTGGATGGTGTAGGCGTCGTCGCCGTTCCGGGAGGCAAACCGCTCCGGCGTGGTGAAGTGGAGCTTGCCGCGGATGGTCTCCTCGGTGTAATCGATGGTCAGGTCAATGCCGGCCTTTTCCGATACCAGCTCGGAGACCTTGGTCATCACAAAGGACAGCGGGTCGGCGGCAAGGGTATCCAGGTCGAAATCCAGTTTGGCGCTGAGCAGGTTGCGGATATCGATATCATAGACAGGGCGAATGGTATCCAGCAGCACGTCCACCGCGAAGAGCAGGTGGCTGAACGCCACGCTGAGGGCGTCCACCATGTCGAAGTAGATGAGGGAGGGGACGATCTCGCCGATAAAGCCCAGCGGATCGGCGATGAGCGCATCAACGGCGGTGAACAGCGGGTTGACGATGTTGGCGACCATATGCTCCTTATCGGCAAGGAACGCGGCGGTGGATTTGACGCCGGTGCAGCGCAGCGCCTCCAGCAGCGGCACGATGCCGTAGGAGTAGCCGTCGTAGCCCAGGGCCTTGACGGGGACCGCGTCCAGCAGCGTCAGCTGGATATCCTGTTCCGCCAGCAGGAACCCCAGCAGCGGGGTCAGCGGCTCCAGCACGGTGATCAGCGCGTCCTTGAAGGCGGCCTCGTCGCCGTCCGCAAACGAGAAGGTCATGCCGTCCCAGGCGGCGGGGTCCAGCCCGACCTGGCCGAACAGATCCATATCGGCGATCAGCTCCGGCAGCTCCAGCCCGGACAGCAGCCCGCCCAGAGCGCCCGCGATGGCGTTGACATTATCCGCCGTGAAGAGGGAGCCCGCGAGGTAGGCGACGGCGTCGCTGAGGGTTTCGGCCCCGCCGACGGTATCGCCCAGCAGGCGTACCACGTAGGTGAGCACGTCCTCCAGGTGGCTCAGCACGAAGAGCGCGTCCTCACGGGTCCAGTCGGTGCCGGTCAGCTCGGCGTTGTCGCCGGTCCAGAATGCCGCGTAGTCGGGTTCGGTGATATTGCCCTCGGTGATCCATTCAATGCCGTCGGGCATTTCGTACCGCTGCGGGAAGATCAGCTCGGTGACGGCGGCGATGGCGTCGTTTTCGTTGGCGACGATGCCGTCGATGAGGGTCTGTACGGTCTCGGAGAGCGCGATCTTCTCCTCCTCCTCCGTTTTGCCGGCGTTGATCAGGTTCAGAATATTGTTGATCAGGTCGTTATCGTCAATGCCGCGGCAGAGGTAATCCAGCACGGAAAGGAAGATATCCGCCCGGTTATCCGCCACGATGCGGGCGTAATCGGCGCCGTGGCCTTCCATGCCGGAGAAGGGGCTGACGGTACGGTGGCCGGGGATCCACTCCACGTCGGTGCCCAGCATGGCCAGCTTGGCTTCGTCAATGGGCGGCAGGGTGAACGCCGCGGGGGGCTCTTCCCCCTCGGCGGGTTCTTCGGCCGCTTCCTCCGGTTTGGTGAGCAGGGAGACCAGAGAACCAAGCAGACCGTTCATGGAGGTGAGATCGATGCCCATGGAGGCCAGGTCGATCATTTCGCCCAGATTGATATCGATGGGGGAAGCGTCAGAAAGAACGTCGTATTTCGTATCGCTGCCGCCGATCCCGGCGTCGTAATGGGCGTCCGCGTTGTAGGAGATATTTGTTTTCAGCTCGTCAAGCAGAGGAGCGACAAGATTGAGGTTCAGCGCGAACGCAAGCGTCGGTAGCAGCCGGAGGATAGAATCAAGCGGTTTTTCCGCAATCCCTTCAAGGATCCCTTCCAAAGGAGCGATCAGACCGGTTTCAAGGACATCGCGCGTTGTGGGCAGCGTGTTGCCGTCGGGAAGATCGTCCGCGCCGAGTGAGGCCAGGATGGGCGCCAGCATGTTGTTATACCCCGGATTGCCGGTGAACGTCATTTTCAGTTTGATGGTATCGACGTTAACGTTCACAAAACCACAGGCTTTGCCCGTACCGGTGCCGATATGCTGCCCTGAAACGGAGAAGGTCTTGTTGGAAAGCAGGGCAAGAAGAAGCGGCGCGACGCCGGAAAGCGCAGCGGAAGCGGCCTCCAGAAAGGATTCCTTGTCAGTGATGCCCCAGTCAAGGGTGAGCTTGCCGCTTTCGGCGTCATAGATATTGGCATCCTCCCAGGGGTTGGTGGTCCATTCGCTCTTGTCGTCGGAGATACCGTAGTTGTTGGATACCGCGTTCAGCTTCGCGTAAACCTCCGGATAACCGGCCTGGACTTTCGCAGCCAGCAGTTTGGGCAGCAACCGCAGATCGATGTCATTCAGCACAGTGGGCATGTCGTGCAGGCTGAGGGTGATCGTGACGATGCCCGCGGGCGAACCGGCGTCAACATCGGCTGTTTTCGGGAGGCCTGCCCAGACCTTGGCAAATTCGAACGCGACCATCGGATAGATGTACTGCACCAGCGTGTTCAGGAAATCGTTGGTGTAGAGGTTATCCAGCACACCGGAAACAGTACCGGAGAGATCAAACTTTTCCTTTACCGCGTCGGAGGCAAGGAGATCCTCCAGCATATCGATGATGGCCTCCACCTTTTCGTCCGTCACGTCGTAATCGGCGTTGCGGGCATAATCTTTGGCGGAAACTTCACGGATGATATCGGCCACGTCCGCGCGGTTGTACTTATAGGCGGAGAGGCCCTTGGAGGCGTCGAAGTTCACGAAGGCGAACACGGCGTCGCGGATCTCCTCATATTTCGCCACGGTGTCGTCAGCCACGGTGAAATGCCCGGTCCCGATCAGGAAATCGTAGTGGTCGGGGTTCAGCAGGCCGAAGGCCGCCCGCAGCGCGGTGTAGTTGCTCACCGACACGTCGTCGGCGGTGTTGATGGTATAGCCGTACTCCGCCACAAAGCCCTGATACAGGTCGTAAGCGTTGTTGATGGTGGCTTCGACGCGGGCGTTCAGCATGGCGTAAACGGAGTAAATCTTCGTCTCCATGGCCGCTTCCAGATCGGTGAGGATCTTGCCCGCCAGCACCGCGTCATATTCGTTGACGGCCGCCGCGTAGGCCTGCAGGTCGGTATACCAGGCGTCGTGGGAGCGCAGGACGGAATAGAGCTGGTCGGTGGTGTAATCGGGAGTCACCGGCTCAAACGCGGCGGTGTAGACGCTCTTGTACGCCGCGAAGGTCTCTTTCCACTCGTTCACCTCGATCAGGCGGTCGAACTCCGCGCGCAGGGCGCCGAAGGTATCCGCCGCGTAGCCCGCGCCGAAAACGGCTTCCACGTTGGCGGATTTGTACAGGCCGAGGGTCTCCTCGTAGCCGGTCAGCGCGGTATTGGCGGCGCCAATGGCCACGGCGGCGTTGTCGGTGGCCAGCACCCAGTCGTCGTCGTAGGTCTGATATTCCTCTACGGAAGCGTCGATCTCCGGCTTGACGATCTCGCGCAGATAGGCGCGCTGATAGGCGTCCTCGATCTCCTCATACCTGGCGTCCACGGCGGCGCGGTCCAGGATGGCGTTATCCGTCTCAAAATACGCGTATACCTCGCTGATGCCGATGGCCTTATAACTGTCGTAATCCGCCTTCAGGTTTTCATAGATATCCGTCAGGGCGGCCAGATCGAACGCCGCGATATCGGTGGACACATACCCGTTGATGCGGTCAACGATGGGCGCGTACTGGGCGATCTTCATGGCCGCCTCCAGCGCGTCCAGCTTTACCAGCTCCGCACTGAAGAAGTGGGCGACCGTGTTCAGATCGAACGCGTTCACCGCGTCGGTCTTGGCGGTGTTGACGGTGTTGAAGGCCGCGGACAGCACGTCGTAGCCCATGGCGATCTGGCCCGCCTGATCGGCGTCGAGGATCGCCGCGTTGTCGCTGCAGGCGGTCTCAAACGCGCGCAGGGCGGTGAGATCCACACTCTGCGTCCCGTTTGTCTCCGTCGCGCTGCTGACCACCGCGTAATAATACGTCGTAGTGGTGGCGTTGCAGCCGCTGCCGCTGGTCACGTCATAGCTTCTGCCGTTCCGGTGGCTGACGGTGTAGGAATAAGTGGGCACACTTGACGCCTCGTCCAGCGTAGCATAGGTCAGGAGCTTGGCAAAATTTGTAACCTTTACCGTAAAAGTGGTGGTCGGCACACTGTTCTTATTTGTGCTTCTGTCTTTGGAAACGTCCGGTCCGCCCAGCTTTTTCAGGACGGTGGCCGCCTGATAGGCATTGTAATCAGCGGCGCCCATTTCGCTCTGCATCCGGGTCATAATCAGGTCGCGCACCTGGGAGGACGTGCGGTAGCCGAGATCGTACTCCGCGCTGCTGTCTCCCTGGCTGCCGTCGCTGGTCGCCTTGTGGACGTAGGCGTTGAACACGGCGAAATACGCCTTGGCCGCCTCGATCACGTCGCCGCTTCTGTCGTCAACGGTGACGTCGTACCCAGAGGTCACGTACGCCGCGTTCTTCACGTTCTCACTGCGCAGCGCGTCCGCCAGCGCGGTCCAGAGCGCATCGTCGGCGCTGCCCTCGGCAAACGCCGTGGGCGACAGGACGCCGAAGGCGGAAAACGCCATCAGCAGCGAGAGGAACATGCAAAGGAATTTGGTTGGGGTGCTTTTCTTCATCAGGAATCACCTTAGCCTTTCCCCGCCCGCCCGGCGGCGCCGGAACGGGACAGGATGAATAATAATATATATAAAGACCGTCGCGCCCGCGATCTCCGAAGTCGGAACGCTGACGGATTCTTCCCGGAACGGTATCATTTTCTTTTTTTGCGGCGGTGTTGGATGTTCTTTGGCGCCGCGGGCTGCTGTTTGCGCAGCAGGATCAGCGAGACGACGGAAACGGCGAACACGGCCACGCAGCAGGCCTGCCACAGCGTCAGCCCCAGCACCAGATGCCGCATATTGGGGGGGTAGTAACGGAAGAACTCCCAGAAGAAGCGGAGAGCGCAGTACAGCGCCGCGGCAAAGGGATAGGCCATGCCCCGGCGGTAATCCCGCTGGGTCCTGAAATACAGCAGGGCGGCCAGCACCGCTAAAATGGAGACCACCTCCGCCAGCTGCACGGGGAACACCCTGGTTTTCAGGTAGGTGGAGTAAATGCCGCGCGCGTAAGGGATGCCGTAGCAGCAGCCCTCAAAGTGGCAGCTGAGCTTGGAAAGGGCCAGCACGATCAGGCAGCCGGGGGTGAGCAGGTCCAGCGTGTCCCGCACGCTGACTTCGGGCAGCGGCGCGGTCCCCTTCCCTTCCCTGCCCCGGTTGAGCGCCCGCCGCGCGGCCTTTTCCGCCGTGACCGTGAGGATGATGAACACCGGCGTGAACACCAGCCCGCCGAAGATGGCGACGATACTGGGGGAGGCGGGGCTGTCCGTCGCCTTCAGCACGGCGCTGTAAAACAGGCCGCCGATCAGCGCGCCCACCACCGCCCACAGAAAGGACAGGGTATAAAGACCCGCCCGCAGACGGGAGATTTTATATTGTTTGCACGTCAGGAGGTTCAGGCCCAGCCACAGCGCAAACCCGACGTAATACAGCGGCGACATCGTTTCTCCTCCTGTTGCTTGCTTCGTCCCCGCAAAGGGGGCCTTATGCCTTCGCCGTTTTCTTTTTGGCCGAAAACAGCAGCTTCAGCCGGGTCCACTCGTCGATATCCTCCCGGAACAGCAGCGGGTGCTTCTCCCGCAGGCCCCTGTTCTTCAGCGCGGAGGAGACGACGATCAGCCCGATGAGGCCCAGCGCGAACTCCGCGATACAGTAGTACTGGAACTGGGACAGCTGCCAGCGGACGGGGGTATCGTCCCGGAAAAACTCATAGATAAAACGGGTGAGGCCGAACAGCAGCAGGTGCTGGCCATAGGCGATACCGTGGGTATTGTAATCGTGCTTTTTGGCGTACAGCACAATAAACAGGCAGATGAGCAGGATGGAGGCGGCCTCCACCAGCTGGATGGGAAAGAGGGTGGCCTGCTGTTCCTCGTTCCAGACGCCCCTCTCCCACGGGTAGCCGTAGCAGCACCCCTGAAAGATGCAGAAGATGTGGGACACGCCGTGGTTGATGCAGGCGGTGGGGGTGAGGAAATCGAAGGTCTTCGCGTAGTTGGTCTTGAGGATCAGGCAGATGAGATACACCGCCAGCGGAATGAACAGCACGGCCCGCACCCAGTTGACGCCGCCCTTATGCACCACGGACATGATCAGGATCAGTCCGTACCCCAGCGGGATGACCAGCGCGGTAGCCAGAAACGCCTTCAGCCGGTTGAAGCCGAACTTTTTGCGGTACCAGACCAGGTTGAAAATGAAATCCGCCGCGAAGGCGAGGATGTAACCCCAATAATATAATGTAATACCTAAAATTTTGAACTCGGGCAGCATATCAGCGACGGTCTCCTTCTCTGAGGATCTTTCCCTCTGAATAGATTTTTTCGTACAGCGCGAGACGGCGGGCCCTTTCGCCCAGCTCCACGGTGGAGATCCTCTCGCGGTAGATGCGGTCGCACTCCTCCAGCGCGGTGGGCTTCACCTGGCCGATCCCCGCCGCCTGGCAGGCGTCATAAAAGGCTTTGGCGTGCTCCCTGCTGTAATAGCCGTTTTTGCAGAAACGGTCGTGGACGAGCCGGATCGCCAGCGCCGCCAGGATCAGCGGGACGGTGGCCCGGAGGGCGACGGCGGTCCCCCGGACGACGACGGCGTACAGCCAATAGGCCGCGGCGCCGGCCAGCGCGGCGCCCAGCGCCGCCATGGCGCCAAAATAGTGTTTTCTGATTTTCATAAAGGATGCACAATTATACGCAAGTGTGCAATTTGCCGGTTGGGAATTGACAAATCACACAGATATGGAGGATAATGTAAGTAATACTATACTTTTTTTGGAGATATCGTCATGACGCAGATTGAAAAAAAGATCCGGTCGGGATTTATCCGCCTGCTGGAGACGAAACCCATCGAGCAGATCACCGTCACGGAGATCTGCGCCGAGGCCGGGGTGAGCAAGCGCAGCTTTTACAACTACTACTGCGATAAATTCGACGTGATCATGAAGGTACAGACCATTCCGGAGCTGGAGGATGAGGACGCCGACGTATCGCTGCAAACGCTGGAAAACTACTTCCGCCACCGCTACCGCTGGCTGTTGGAGCACCGGGGCTTTCTGAAAAACATCAGCCTTTACTACGGGCAGAACTCCTCCGTGCTGGCCTTTAAGGATTCCGTGGAGACGCTGCTGTGGAAGATCATGAAGCAGAACCACCCGGAGATAGAGGCAACGCCGGAGCTCACCTACGCGGTCAAATACTTCGCCTCCGGCTTCCTGTACTTCACCATCCGCATCATTCTGTCGGATCCCGCCTTCTGCGAGGAATATTTCCAACGGGAGCGGTTCATAGAGGACTACATCCCGCCCGTATTGCTGCAGTATCTGCATTATTGATTGTAACATGGCGCGGGGAAGCGGACAATTCACGGATTTGCACTACTGTGCAGTTGTTTTGCTTTGTTTAAAATGAATTCATATTTTGTTCATAATTTTATCGTTTTAACGCAACGTTCATTGTCCCCGCCCGCCGCCGCGCGGCGCGGGACCGCCGATTCGGACAGGAGGGTTCTGTGATGCTGACAATACTGCGCCGTTTTCTTTCTGTTTTCATCGCGCTGGAGATGCTCTTTGGCGCCGCCTTTGCCCGGGGGGACGTGAAGGTGACCTTCCCACAATACGACTCCGGCGAACGGAGCGCCTGCGTCAACGCCTTCATCGGCACCGGGGGCATCCCCTGGATGTGCGGCATGCTCAGCCCCGCCGCCCAGACGCCCTTTGGCTGCGTGCGCGTGGGGCCGGATACCTGCGCCGCCGGAGGCGCCGCCAAGCTGAAGACCAACACCAGCGGCTACTACTATGAGCACCGCCACCTGCTGGGTTTCAGCCTGAGCCGCCTTTCCGGCACCGGGGCGCGGGATTACGAGATGTTCCGGGTGACCCCCGCCGCGGGAAAGGTCTCCGGCCGACCGGCAGCGCAGGCCTTTTCCCACCGGGAGGAGACCGCCTCACCCGGTTATTACGGGGTGTACCTGCCCGGGGCGGCGACCCTGTGCGAGATGACCGCCTCCTCCCACGCGGCGGTACAGCGCTATACGTTTTACACGAGCAAAGAGGCGGCCCTGTATTTTGACGCCACCTCCGGCGCAGGCGGCGACCCGGCGAAGGATGCCGCCGTTACGGTGGATGCCGCCGCCAACAGCCTGACGGCCTACTGCCGCATGGACGGGGGCTTTTCCGGCCGGTACGGCGGCCTGCCCGTGTGGTGCTACGCCGAGTGGGACGCGCCGCCGGCTTCCGTTACGGCTCACACCGCGGACGGCGACCGGCAGGCCGACGCCGCCGCGGGCGAGGAAGCGGGCGTGTGGCTGCGCTTTGGAGGCAAAAAGGGGCAGACCGTCACCATAAAGATGGGGATCAGCTTTATCAGCCCGGAATTGGCAAAAGAGAACCTGCGCGCCGAAATCGGGGACGCGGATTTTGACGGGGTGCGGCAAAATGCCGCCGACGCGTGGGAGGAGCGGCTTTCCGCCGTGACGGTCGACACGGACGCGAATACCAAAAGGATTTTTTACACGGCGCTTTACCATGCCATGGCCATGCCCTCGGATTTTACCGAATCCGACGGCAGCTACCGGGGCTTTGACGGGGAGGCGCACCGGGCGGAGGGCTTTACCTACCGCACGGATATCTCCCTGTGGGATACCTGCCGCTGCGTCCACTCGCTGTATACGCTCATCGCGCCGGACGTGCAGAACGACTGCCTGCAAAGCCTGCTGCAAATGGCGGAACAGGGCGGCGTGCTGCCCCGCTGGCCCCAGGGCGGCGGCTACACCGGCTCCATGTTCGGCAATCCCGCCAACATCGTCTTTGCGGAAAGCGCCCTGAAGGGGCTGGCTTTCGACCGGGCGGCGGCCTACGAGGCGGTAAAGGCCTCCTCCACCGGAACGCACCCGGGCAAGGACGAGCGGGACGACGCGGCGCTGTATGAGGAATACGGCTACGTGCCGGACGATCTGGCCCGGCGCTATTCCGTCAGCGAGACGCTGGAGTACGCCTGGGAGGACGCGGCCGCCGCCGTGCTGGCCGAGGCGGCCGGAAAGACGGACGAGGCCGCGCTTTACCGCGAACGCGCCGGATACTATAAAAACCTGTGGGACCCGCAGACAAAATACTTCCGCCCCAGAAACAGCGACGGCAGCTGGGGCGAGCTGCACCCGTGGCACTCCTCCTTCTATGACGATATCTTCGGCACAAAGCTGTCCCGCGCCTACTGCGAGGGCAGCGCCCGCCACTGGCGCTGGTTCGCCCCGCAGGACCCGGCGGGGTTGATCGCCCTGTTCGGCGGAGAGGACGCCTTTGTGAAGGAGCTGAACGGGTTTATGGAGGACGCCTCCTGCGCCAGCCCCGCCATCGACCCCGGCACCGGCTACTGGATCGGCAACCAGCACGATATCCAAACGCCCTATCTGTTCAACGACGCGGGGCGGCCGGACCTGACCCAGCAATGGGTGCGCTGGACCCTGAAAAACCGCTTCAGCGCCGCCGTGGACGGGCTGGACGGCAACGACGACGGCGGCACCGTCAGCAGCTGGTACGTGTTTTCCGCCCTGGGCTTTTACCCCATCGCCGGGACGGACCGGTACTGGATCGGCTCCCCCTGCGTGGACGGGGCGACGGTAACGCTGCCGGAGGGGAAGACCCTTACCGTGACCGTGGAGAACCAGTCCGCCAACAATATCTACGTGGCCGCCGTCACCTTCAACGGCGAGCCCCTTACCGAACCGTACCTGACCCACGGGCGGCTGGCGCAGGGCGGAACGCTGGCGTTCACCATGACAGACCGGGCGTGATCCCCGCGATACGCGCAGCGCCGCCGGAGGACCGCCCCGCTGACAGTTTTTTGCCGGGGGAGCGCTCCGATGGCCGCGCGGCAAAAATGATATCCCTGCGCCGGAGACTGCTTCTTGACACCGCCGCGTTTTTCTTCTATAATAGAATTGACAATCAAGAAATAACGGAGGTCATGACCATGGGGTTGTTTTCCAAGATCATCGGCGGGAGCGGCGCCGGGAAATCCGCTCTTGATCTGCTGAAGGACGCGGCCGGGGCCGTGCTGAGCGAGGCGGAAAAGGCGGCGGAAAACGCAAAACAACAGGCCGCGGATACCGCCGCTCCCCGGCGGAGCGAAGCGCCCGCCCCCGCCAGCGGCGATTCCTGGGGCGAACGGATGCCGGACGAGCCCTGCCAGTACAATTACCCCGGCAGCTATCTGCAGTATTTCGACGCCGTTCTGCGGGAGGGCTTTCCGGAGTACGACCTGCGGCAGGAAGCCGGAAAGGACGACCGCTCGCCGCTGTTCGTCCTGTACCGGGACGGCGGCAGAAAACTGGTGGTGGAGCTGAAATCCGAGCGCAGCAGCGCCCAGGCCATCCGCCGCCGCTGCCAGGAGGAGGGCGTGCCCTACCTGCGTTTTTACTACGACCATGACGGCTGGTGGAACACCCGTTCCTACGTGGAACGCCGCGTCCGCGCCGCGCTGGGGCAGTGATGGCAGGCGGGAGTCGGGAGTCATCAGTCGGAAGTCGGAAGTCGTTAGTCGGAAAGCCTATCCTGACCCTGATACCTGCCGCTTTTAAACGGCGCTGGGGCGCCGTGCTGCTGCCTACTGCCTCTATCCCCTATCGCTGAAAAACAGAGGGGGAACGCTTTGCGCCTGCGGCGGGCAAGGCAGAGGACGCGTTGACGCTTCGCAGGCAGCTGTCCTCTGTACGGTCCCGTATATCCATGAATTTCATGGATTTAATTTCTTCCCTCTCTGTTTTTCTTTTTACTGCTTTGGAATCTTTATTGGACCAACTCTCCCGGGCGGAATGCTGGGAGAAATTTTATGCTTACAAGACGAGCCTTGCCTGTCCCAAGCGCTTTGCCGAAGAGCTGCGCGATTTCATCGACCGGCGGGCTTATTTGCCTGTGTGCGAGGCCATCGCCCGGGGGGAGCGCTTTCCCCTGCCGGAGAAATCCGTTATCAGCAAAACCTCCTCGCAGAAAAAGCGGGTGGTATACTGCTATCCCCGCCCGGAAAACACGGTGCTGAAGCTGCTGACGTGGCTGCTGCTGCGGCGGTACGACGGCCTGTTCGCGAAAAACCTGTATTCCTTCCGCCCCGGCCGGGCGGCCAAGGACGCGGTACTGCGCCTGCGGGCGCTGCCGGGCGTGGGGGAGATGTATGCCTATAAGGCGGACGTATCCGACTATTTCAACTCCATCCCCCTGCAACCGCTGACGGCCGCGCTGCGGCAGGAACTGGCGGAGGACCCGCGCCTGTGCGCCTTTCTCTGCGCCCTGCTGGAGGAACCGGAGGCGCTGGAAAACGGGCGGCCCGTGACGGAACCAAAGGGCATTATGGCGGGCACGCCCCTTTCCGCCTTTTACGCCAACCTGTACCTGCGGGAGCTGGACGGGCGCTTTGCCGCGCTGGGCGTACCCTACTCCCGCTATTCCGACGATATCATCGTCCTTGCCCCCTCGGAGGAGGAGACGCGGGCGCACGCGGATTTCATCCGGGCGTATCTGGCGGCCAAAGGGCTGGCCCTTAACCCGGAGAAGGAGGCGTTCACCGCCCCCGGGGAGGGGTGGATCTACCTGGGCTTCCGGTACCGCGAGGGCGTGACGGACCTGGCCCCCGCCAGCCTGACCAAAATGAAACAGAAAATGCGGCGCAAGACCCGGGCGCTGGAACGCTGGCGCGCCCGCAACGGGCTGGAGCGGGAAAAGGCCGCGGCGGCTTTTATCCGGGTGTTCAACCGCAAGCTGTTCGAGAACCCCGCCGACAACGAGCTGACCTGGGCCTACTGGTTCTTTCCGGTGCTGACCACCGCCGACAGCCTGCGGGAGATCGACCGCTACGCCCAGGACTGCCTGCGCTACCTGCTCAGCGGCGTCCGCACCAAGGCCCGCTACAACGTCCGTTACGGCGACCTGAAACGCCTGGGCTGGCGCAGCCTGGTGCACGAATACTACGCGTTCCGCGAGCGCGGCGGGGAAGATTGCGAAAAAGAATAATAAGATAAAGATTATTACAAAATTGTTATAGTATTTGTATTTCCCTTTTCATTATGATATACTGACCACGCGTTTTTATGATTATTGATAAAAAGCGAACGGTTTTCGGAGCATCCGGATCAACCGCGATCAAACAGACGGACCGGTAACAGACCATGAAAACCAGCAAGCGTTGGGGCTATCTGAACGATTACCAAAAGACCGCCTCCGGGGAATATATTTACACCGGGCGCGTCTATACCCTGGCCGGGGACGGCAGGCGGTACCGGCAAAGGCTGGCGGCGCTGGCCTTTGGCGCGGCGGCGGCGGTGATCGCCTCCGGCTGCGTCAACGCGGCGGGCCTGAGCAACACCTTCTACGTCATTCTGCCCTATATCGGCGAGGTGGCCGCCGCCTTTATGCTGTGCTACAACACCGTGCGCCTGCTGGCCGCCGGCAAACAGATAAAGGCCCACGTGCGGGACGCGGTGGAAAAATACCTGCCCCCCGCGGCGCTGGCCATGATGATCTTCCCGGCCGTCAGCCTGATCGGCTCCACCGTCTTTCTGATCCTGAACGGCACAGAGGGCAAGCCCCTTCTGTGCGCCCTGTACCTGGCCGCCAAAGCGGCCCTGACCGCGCTTGGCCTGCTGGCCGGGCGGCAGGTGAAGGCGCTGCGGTGGGAGGAGCCGGGTAAGAGTGAATAGTGATTAGTGAATAGTGAATAGTGATTAGTATTCGGTAATATAACGCTTCGTTTCTCTGCCGGACATATTATAAATGGAACAGGGATATCCCTGTTCCAGGATACGCAGTATCCTGACGCCCGCCGATCCCCACTGACCACTGACCACTGACCACTGACCACTGACTACTAACCACTATCCACTAACCACTATCCACTAACCACTATCCACTGAAACGGCGCAGGGCGCCGTGCTACCGTCATTTCTTGGCGCATGCCAAAACCATAAAATATGCAGAAAGGAAGCCTAAAGAAATGAAAAAAGTACTCGCACTCCTGCTGGCGCTTTGCATGGTGCTGACCGTATTTGCGGCCTGCAGCAAAAAGCCCGCCGGCAACGACAAACCCGCCGCCACCGGCACTGACGCGTCTGACACAGACACCAGCGACGGCAGCAAACCGCTGATGGTTGGTTATTCCAACTTCTCCAGCAAGTTCTCCCCCTTCTTCTCCGAAACGGCCTATGACCAGGACGTCTGGACCATGACCTCCGTTTCCCTGCTGGGCACCGACCGTCTCGGCGCCATCGTGGAAAAGGGTATCTCCGTGGAGCCCATCCCCTACAACGGCACGGATTACACCTATCCCGGCATGTCCGACCTGACCATCACCACCAACGACGACGGTACGGTTGACTACGACTTCGTCCTGCGTGACGGCGTGGTCTTCTCCGACGGCGAGCCGCTGACCGTGGACGACGTGATCTTCTCCATGTACGTCCTGGCCGACCCCACCTATGACGGTAACTCCACCTTCTTCTCCCTGCCCATCGAAGGCATGGAAGAGTACAGAAGCGGTATGGACACGCTGGCCAACCTGATCTTCAACGCGGGCCGCGACAACACTGACTTCAGCCTGTTCACCGAAGAGCAGCAGAAGGACTACTGGGAGAAGTATGACGCTTCCGTAGCCGCCCTGATCAAGGACATCGTGGATTACTGCGCCGCGAACGGTCTGGGCGAGGATATCGCCTCCGCCGCTCCCAACTGGGGCTTTGACGGCGCCACCGATGAGGCGTCCTTCGCCGCTATGCTGGAAGAAGCCTACGGCGCGGACGTGGCCAACATGGTTGGTACCGAGGCCGCTTCCATCAGCATTGACGACTACTTCCCGAATTTTGGCGATTATTCCGGCACCGGCGTCAAGACCGGCGACTCCGCCGCCAACATCAGCGGTATCACCAAGACCGGCGACAACAGCCTGCGCGTGCACCTGACCAAGGTTGACGCCCCCGCCATCTATCAGCTGGCCGTCACCATCGCTCCCCTGCACTACTACGGCAACCCCGATCTGTTCGACTACGACAACAACAGCTTCGGCTTCCCGAAGGGCGACCTGTCCAGCGTGCGCGCCAAGACCACGCAGCCTCTGGGCGCGGGCCCCTATGTGTTCCAGAAGTTTGAAAACGGCGTGGTCTCCTTCACCGCCAACGAGAACTACTTCCTGGGCGCTCCCAAGACCAAGAACGTGCAGTTCCTGGAGACCAGCGACACCGATAAGCTCAACGGCGTTGTGACCGGCACCATCGACATCACCGATCCCTCCTTCTCCAAGGATACCGCCAAGGCCATCAGCGAGGCCAACTCCAACGGCGAGATCACCGGCGACAAGATCACCACCGACACCGTGGACAACCTGGGCTACGGCTACCTGGGCATCAGCGCCAAGTCCGTGAACGTGGGCGGCGACATCGCCTCCGACGCTTCCAAGAACCTGCGCAAGGCGTTTGCCACCGTGTTCTCCGTGTACCGTGACGTAACGGTCGACTCCTACTACGGCGAGGCCGCCAGCGTCATCAACTACCCCATCTCCAACACCAGCTGGGCCGCTCCGCAGAAAACCGACGCCGACTATGCGCTTGCCTTCTCCAAGGATGTGAACGGCAACGAGATCTACACCTCTGATATGGACGCCGACGCCAGGGCGGCTGCCGCTCTGCAGGCCGCTCTCGGTTACTTTGAGGCTGCCGGTTACACCGTGGCCGACGGCAAAGTGACCGCCGCTCCCGAAGGCGCCAAGATGGAATACGAAGTGTGGATCCCCGCCGACGGCGC
>CAMJYF010000011.1 GCA_946409885.1 uncultured Clostridia bacterium
GAATCGAACCAACGACACGCGGATTTTCAGTCCGCTGCTCTACCAACTGAGCTACAAAGGCATGCCGCAAAAGTGGCGACCCGGATCGGGCTCGAACCGACGACCTCTAGCGTGACAGGCTAGCGTTCTAACCAACTGAACTACCGGGCCATTATGGTGGGAACAACAGGGCTCGAACCTGTGACCCCTTGCTTGTAAGGCAAGTGCTCTCCCAGCTGAGCTATGCTCCCACAACGTGGAGCGTGTCCCCCTCGCTGTCCCTTGCGGCTTATCCAATATACTACATTTGAACCGGTTTGTCAAGAACTTTTTTCGGTTTTTTTGGATTTTTTATTATGGTTCCAGAACGCAATTTTCCGCTGCCACTCTCCTCTCCGCCAGCCGCTCCATAACGCGGTCCGCCAGCGCCTCGTTGCTTTCGCCCGTCACCTTCGGTTCGTTGTACTGCCGCACCACCTTCATCAGGGCCGCGCGCTGCGGCCACCGCCCGCCTGTCTTCTTCTGTCAGACCGGTAAAGGTTCCCCAATACGGCTTACCGGAGCACGCCGCATCTTCGGCAAACTGCCCGACGGAACCGTTGTGCCGGCCCTCCCACTCCCCACTCTCCGCACTCCGCTCTCCGCACTTCGCTCTCCGCACTTCGCTCTCCGCACTCCGCTCTCCGCACTCCGCTCTCCGCACTCCGCTCTCCGCATTCCGCTCTCCGCACTCCGCTCTCCGCATTCCGCATTCCGCTCACGCATTCGCCCGTCCCGCATAGTATACTTCGGAAGGCTTCCTTCCGGAATACGCTATGAAAGGAGTATGGGATCAATGAAAGACACCGGCAAGAACGACTATTATTTCGGCGTTTCCCCGCTGCCGGAAGATACCGTCACCACGATGGCTTACGTTCCTTTTCAGACGGACCGGGATATGTTCGATGAGGACACCGCCCTTTGCAAGGGAACTTTATTCATAAATCTCAACAAACCTTTTTGCAGGGGCGCTTTGAAATGAGCAAACGGGAAACGCTTCTGCGCAGGCTCTCCGCCGCCCAGTTCGCGCTGTGGGAGCTGCACCTGTACCTGAACACCCACCCCACCGACCTGGAGGCCCTGGCCATGCACGAACAGTATGAAGTAAAATGCGCCAGGCTCCGCGGCGAATATGAGGAAAAATACGGTCCCCTTTCCCCCATGAAGGGCGAAGGCGCGCAATGGCTGCAAAACCCCTGGCCCTGGGACCCCACGGAGGATGACGGCTGATGTGGCAATATGAAAAGAAACTGCAATACCCCGTAAAGATCAAAAACCCCAACCCCAAGCTGGCGCAGATCATCATCACCCAATACGGCGGCCCCGACGGCGAGCTGGGCGCCTCCCTGCGCTACCTCTCCCAACGCTTTGCCATGCCATGGGCGGAGCTGAAAGGCCTTTTAACGGACATAGGGACGGAAGAGCTGGGCCATCTGGAAATGATCGGCGCCATTGTTTACCAGCTGACGCGCAATCTTTCCATGGAGCAGATCAAAGCCGGCGGGTTTGACGCTTACTTTGTGGACCATACCACGGGCGTATACCCCTCCTCCGCAGCAGGCGTGCCTTTCACGGCGGCCTATCTGCAGAGCAAGGGCGACGTGCTTACCGACCTGCATGAGAATCTGGCGGCGGAACAGAAGGCCCGCACCACCTACGACAACATTCTGCGGTTCGTGGACGACCCGGACGTGGCGGACCCCATCAAATTCCTGCGGGAACGGGAGATCGTCCACTACCAGCGCTTCGGCGAGGGGCTGCGGCTGGCCACCGACCGGCTGGACAGCAAGAACTTCTACGCCTTCAATCCATCCTTCGATAAAAAATAACAGGATCTGTCACAGATCCCCGCGACGGCAGCAGGCAACCGCCCGCCGCCGTTTTTTGTCGCCGCCGCCCTATGGCTTCCATGATTTTTTACAAAATAAAGATTGAATTTCACGCCTAATAATGTTAGAATTAAAATATCTGTTTTGAAACGGGGGAAAGAAACACTTGAAACGGCAAAAAGACGTCAGAACGTATCTTTTCCCGTGGGTACTGCTGACCGCGACGACCTTCTTTTTTTACGCAATCGAGGAGTATTCCGGGTACTTGTACGTCTTTGAACAATTCCTTACTATATGCAAATACTTTTCGTACGTTTACGCGCTGATCCTGCTGACGGAGTTTTTCCGCTACCGGATGGAGCATCCCGGCAAAAAAAGCGCGAAAAAGCATACAAAGCGCGCCGCCTTCCGCAGACGCAAAAAGGACCTGGCGGAACCGCCCGCCGCCGCGCCGGCGGAAACCGCGGAGACGACCGCCCCGGAAGAGGAACAGAAGGAAGAGGGACAAGCCCCGTCCGTCAAAGGAAAATGGCTGACCCGCGAGCGCCGGCTGACGCTGCTGACGGCCGTACATATCGGCCTGCTGCTTTTCCTGCTGATCCGCTTCGGCCGGGTACAGTTCCCGGCGTTTTACGTGGGCACCATCAGCGGCAGCGGCACAGGCATCATCTTCATCGGCATCTGCCTGCTGGCGGCGGTGGTCTATTTTCTGATCGGCGGCTGGCTGAAGGGGCTCCCCAAAAAGCCCGGCAGCGCCACGGCGCAGGGGCTGGTGTTCTGCTGCGGCGTCATCTTCGCCCTTTCCGCGCTGTTCTTTACGCTGGATTATATGCTGCAGCTCAACTGCCTGCGCCTGCTGGTGTGGATCATCCGGGGGCTGTCGCTGGCCGTGATCGCGCTGTTCGCGGCCGGTCTGGCAGTAGGGCTCATCAAGAAAAACCTGCTGACGGATTTCGATTACCTCTTCCTGCTGAACCTCTATAAAGACGGCAAAACCAAAAACGTGGCTGATTTTTTGGAAGAACACACGGGGCTTTCCGTCAAATCCCTGTGGAGCATCCGCTACGCCGTCAGCCTGCTGCCTGCGGCCGTACTGTCGCTTGGCGCGGTGGTGCTGCTGGCCACCTGCTTTTACAAGGTGGATCCCCAGCAGCAGGCCGTCGTTTACCGCTTCGGTCAGATCAGCGACGCTTCCCCGGTGGGCTCCGGTCTGCACGTCAAGCTGCCCTGGCCCATCGACAAGGCGGAAATCTACGATACGCAGCGGGTGAAAGAGGTGCTGGTGGGCTACGAAAAACAGCAGTCCGTGGATAACCTCTGGAACCAGGCCCATGGCGGAGAAGAATATAAACTGCTGCTGGGCAACGGCAACGAGCTGGTCTCCGTCAACATCAAGATCGCCTACGTGATCGACGATCTGCGCCGCTATGTGACGGCCTTTTCCTCCCCGGAGGACATCCTCACCGCCAAAGCCTATGAGATCATCCTCAGCAAAACGGTCTCCACCGATCTGGATACCTTCCTCAGCGTGGACCGCAGTGGCCTCTCCGCCGAGATCGCCAAGGACCTGAACGAGTTCTGCAGCGCTTCGGAGATCGGCCTGCGGGTCAACGGCGTTACCCTGGAAAGCATCCATCCCCCCATTGATATCGCCTCCGTCTATCAGGGCGTGGTCAGCGCGGGTGTGCAGAAAACAACGCTGATCACCAACGCGCAGGCCACGGAAGCGGAAAAGGTGGCCGCCGCCGAACAGGAGGCCAATACGCTGATCCTGGCGGCAAAGCAGGACCAGACGAAGCGCGTATCCGACGCGGAATATGAGATCTCCGGCTTTCTGGCCGCGGCCGAAGCCTACCGGAAGCACCCCGGCGCCGTCACGCTGGCCAAATATCTGGATACCTTTGAGACCGTGGTTTCCGGCAACAAGGTCTACGTTTTTATCGGCGACCACGACCTGACGGATTATATGATCAACTTTTCCGGCAACACCACCGTGGTGAACAATTCGGATCTGATACTTTCTTCCAAGCCCGCCAAAAGCGAGGCCAAATAACGCACAGACAGATCGGAGGGTCTACAAGTGAAAAAATGGATCAAATGGGTTTCGGCCGTTCTGCTGGCCGCTATCATCTTCGTTTACGGCTTCTGCTTTACCGTTCGGGAGGGCAGCTACGCCATCGTTTCCCGTTTCGGCGAGGCGCGCAAGGTCTGTACCGACGCGGGGCTTTACCTCAAGCTCCCCTCTCCTTTTGAAAAGGTCATCACCTTTGACGCGCGAAGCCAGTATATGGATTCGGGCTATACGGAAACGCTGACCAACGACAAGAAAAATATCATCCTGCAGACCTACGTCATCTGGCATATCAGCGACCCGCTGAAGTTTTATACCAGCGTGGGGGATTCCCAGAACGCGACGGTCTATCTGAACGACCTGACCTCCAACGTCAAAAACGGCGTCATGGGCAGCTATGAGCTTTCGGCGCTGGTTTCCACGGATCTGGACAATATAAAGATCGATGAGATCATCCGGGAAATGAAAACGCAGATCGCGGAAAAAGCCGAAAAGGACTACGGCATCCATGTGGAGGAGGTGCGCATCAAGCGGATCGCCCTGCCGGAGGACAACCTGCAGAGCGTGCTGGAGCAGATGATCGCCGACCGGGAAAAGCAGGTGACAAAGCTGCTTTCCGAAGGCAAGCGGGACGCCGCCCAGATCACCAGCGAGGCAGACGCCAGGGCAGCGGAGATCGTGGCCAACGGCCAGAAGGAGGCCGCCAAGATCAACGCGGAAACGGAAAAGAGGATCGCTGAGATCTACGGCGAAGCCTACGACGCCAATTCCGAGCTGTTCATCTACCTGAAAAAGCTGATCGCGCTGGAAAATTCCGTTTCGGCGGATACCGTCATCATCATGAACGCGGAAGATTCCGCCTTTGACATTCTTTCCGCCGGCCAGTAAGCCGCCGCGCAGACCGCAATAAAGGACGCGATTGATATGAAAAAGAAAAGCATCGAAATCTTTGAGGGCTTTCTCAATTCCGGCATCCGGTACTTTAAATGGGTATTGGTGGTGGCGGCGGCCGTCATTCTGCTGACCGGCGTTTACAAGGTGGACAGCAGCGAGGTGGCCGTGGTGCTGCGATTCGGGGCCATCACCGGGGATACCCGCGAAGACCAGATCAAGCAGCCGGGGCTGCATTTCTCTCTGCCGAACTTTATCGACGAGGTGGTAAAGATCCCGGTGGAACGGATCCAGGAGCTTTCCGTCGGCACGCTTTACGGCACCGGCGCCACGGTGGGCAACCCGGTGCAGAACAACGGCTACGCCATTACGGGCGACAGCAACATCGTCAGGATGGACGTGGTGCTGAAATATAAGATCAGCGACCCGGTGGCCTACGCGCTGCGGGTAAACGACCTTTCCGCCACCCTCAACGGGATCATCACCGGCGAAATGACCGCCATGATCACCAGGACCGCCGTGGACGACGTACTGACCACGGAAAAATCCGCCCTCACCTCCCAGACCATGAAAAACGCGCAGGCCGTCATCGATACCACCGGCCTTGGCGTAACGCTGACCAACATAGAGCTGACGATCATCACCCCGCCCGCGGAGGCCATTGACGCATTCAACAAGGCGACCACCGCCTCCGTGCAGAAGCAGACGCTGATCCAGCAGGCAAAGGACTACGAGGAATCGGCCATTCCGGCGGCGGAGGCCACCTCCAAAAAGCTGGTGGACGACGCCAACGCGGCCCAATCCGCCGCGGTGGCGAAAGCGACCGCCGTAGCGGAGGAATTCAACGGACTGTTCCAACAGTACACCCGCAACCCGGAAGTGATCAAAAACGGCGTGTTCCGCACCAGGGTCAGCAAGGTGCTGCAGCAGAGCGGCGCCACCATCGTGACGCCCCAAACGGAGGGCGGAACCACGCGGGTGGTCCTGCCGAATATGCGATAAGGCCAATACTTACACCGGGAGACAACTTTATGAAAAAAATCGATCATATGGCGGAGGAATCCCTGCGGGAACAATCCACCACCTATATTTCCGAAAAGGATAAGAAACGGCTGTCGGGGTCGATCGCCTCCTCCGCGGCGGCGCTGGTCTTTTTTGCCGCGGGGCTGATTTTCGGCCGCGTTTATCCGGATCAGACGGTGATCTCCGAGCTGATCTATCTGGTCAGCGTGCTGATCATCGGCATTCCCGTGCTGACCACCGCCGTCAAGGGATTTCTGCGGCGGGACGTAAGCGCCTCCATGGAGATCCTGGTTTCCGTGGCCATGGTGGTGGCTGTGCTGGACGGCCAGTTCGTCGTGGCGATCCTCATCCCCGTCATTCTGACCGTCGTGCATTTCTTTGAGGAAAAGAGCATTATGGGCGGGCGGGACGCCATCGAGGGACTGAAAAAGATGCAGGCCCAAACCGCGCTGCTGTATCAGGACGGCAAGGAGCGGGAGGTGGACGCCAAATCCCTGCAGCCGGGGGACGTGATCCACGTCAAATCCGGCATGTCGCTGCCCATCGACGGCACGGTACAGATGGGCGAGGCCAACATGGACCAGAAGTCCCTGACCGGCGAATCCCTGCCCAAAAGCGTGGGCGTGGGCGATAAAGTCTACGCGGGCACCATGAACATCGACGGCCTGCTGACCGTGCGGGTGGACAAAGCCTACGTAGATACCTCCTTCAACCGCATCGTGCGGCTGCTGGAAAACGCGGAAAACATGACGCTTCCCGAAACGCGCCTGGTGGACCGCTTCATGAAATACTATATTCCCTTCGTGCTGGTGGTGGCGGCGCTGATCTGGTTCTTCACCAAGGATATCTCCAAGGCCATCGCGGTGCTGGTGGTCAGCTGCCCCTGCGGGTATATGCTGGTCTCCTCCGCGCCGATCATCGCCGCGCTGGGCGCCGCCAGCAAACGGGGCGTACTGATCAAAAACCCCGCCTTTATCGAAAAGCTGACGGACGCGGATTCCTTCCTCTTCGACAAGACGGGTACCATCACCAACGGTACGCTGGAAGCGGTGGATACGGAGCTGTTCGCGGCAAAGGACCGGGAAGAGCTGCTTACCACCGCCGCGGCCGTGGCCCACGGCTCGCTCCACCCCACCTCCAAAGCCATCGTCCGGCTGTGCGGTGAGCTTCCCTACGACAGTGATTATATCATCACCGAACCGGCGGGCAACGGCGTTTCCGGCACAAAGGGGAAAGATACCGTCATTTTGGGCAGCCGCCGTTATCTGAACAGGCTGGGCTGCCGCCTCCCCCGGGAGGACGCGGACAGCGGCTCCACCACCTGGGTGGCCAGAAACGGCAGCGTGCTGGGGTGCATCGTGTTCCGCGACGTACTGCGGGAAGACGTGTCGGAAGCCTTTGACGCGCTGCGCGGCATCGGCGTGAACAAGATCTCCGTCCTGACCGGCGACAACAGAGCGGAGGCGCGGAAGATCGCGGAGGCCGTCCGCGTGGACGCCATGCACAGCGAGCTGCTGCCCGAGCAGAAGCTGGAGATGCTGAAAAAGGAAAAGGAAGACCACACCGTTGCCATGGTGGGCGACGGCATCAACGATTCCCTGGCGCTGAACGAGGCGGATATCGGCATCGCCATGGGGGCCATGGGCTCCGACACGGCCATTGAAAGCGCCGATATCTCCCTGATGAACAACTCCCTGATGAACCTGCCCTTTGTGGTGCTGCTGGCCCGCAAGACGAAGGAGATCATCAATCAGAATATCATCATTGCTTTTCTGACCAGCTTCGTGATGATCTTTCTGGCGGCCATGGGGCTCATCTCCCCCATCGTCGGCGCGTTTCTGCACAACGCCGGCGCGTTCATCGTGCTGTTCAACAGCGCCAGAGTGGTCAAAGCCGATTACGACCCGAAAAAAGCGGCAAAGGAAAAACAGGAAGCGGAAACAGCACCCTCCGAAGGCGGACAGGCCTGACGCGCGGGCGTACAGGAAAGAAAACAGAAACAAAAAAAGACGCGGGGCGCTGCGTAAAACAGCAGCCCCGCGGTTTTTATTTCTCTTATGTTTATTTGGTGCCGAAGATTCTGTCGCCGGCGTCTCCCAGACCGGGCACGATATAGCCGTGGTCGTTCAGGTGATCGTCCAGCGCGGCGCAGTAGATGTCCACGTCGGGATGGGCCTCCGAAAGGGCCTTCAGGCCTTCCGGAGCGGCGATGATGCACATGAACTTGATGTTCTTGGGGCCGCGCTTTTTGATCTGGGTGATGGCGTCGATGGCGGAACCGCCGGTGGCGCACATGGGGTCCACCACGATGACGTCGCGCTCGCCGATATCATGGGGCAGCTTGCAGTAATACTCCACGGGCTGCAGGGTCTCGGGGTCACGGTACAGACCGATATGGCCGACGCGGGCGGAGGGGATCATGGCCGTCATGCCGTCCACCATGCCCAGACCTGCGCGCAGGATGGGAACGATAGCCAGCTTTTTGCCGGACAGCTTTTTGACCTTCGCCATGGCGACGGGGGTCTCCACTTCCACTTCCTTCAGCTCCAGATCGCGGGTGGCCTCATAGCACATCAGCATGGCGATCTCCCCGATCAGGGCGCGGAATTCCTTGGAGGCGGTGTTTTTATCTCTGAGGATGGAAAGTTTGTGTTGAATGAGAGGATGGTTGGTAATCGTGATATTGGACATCTTTTCTGCTTCCTTTCCCACTGTTTGATTCCATTATATTACAGCGCCGCGAAAAATGCAAGATAAGAATCCATATTTACGCATTTTCTATTTCGGTGATCTGATCCACCCGTCTCTGATGGCGGCCGCCCTCAAAGGGCGTATTCAGGAATACCTCCACCAGCTCCAGCGCGGCGCCGGGGCCGATGACCCTTGCGCCAAGACACAGGGCGTTGGCGTCGTTGTGGGCGCGGGTATACTTGGCGCTGAAATAATCCGAGCAGCAGGCGGCGCGGATTCCCTTCACCTTGTTGGCGGCAATGGAAATGCCCACGCCCGTGCCGCAGCAGAGGATGGCCTTTTCACACTGGCCGGCCACCACCAGGTCGCAGGCCTTTTTTGCCTGATAGGGGTAATCCACGGAATCGGTGCTGTAGGCGCCGCAATCCGTATAGGGGATCTGCTTTTCCGCAAGGTATTTTTTGATTTCCTCTTTCAGCGGGTAACCCGCGTGGTCGCTGCTTAACGCAATCATGTTCCGTTCTCCTTTTCTTTGGTTTCGTTTTTCTTTTTCAATTCCCGTTCCGCCTGGGACAGCCGCAGGTAGACCGGCTGCAGCTCTTCCCCGCCGCAGGGGGCGATACCTTTATGATAGCGGTTCCATGCCGCGAACGCAACCCCAGAAGCGTGCTGGAACCGATAGATTTCGGAAAATCTCACAACGCTGTCGAATTGCGGCGAAAGGTATGAGAACGCCACGTCGGTTCCGTCTCCCAGCAGCAGGATCTTTCCGGCATATGCCTTCAGCCGCTCCGCCAGCTCCGACAGCAGCAGCGGAGCATCCTCCGAAAGGCGGATGATCTCCCCCTTTTCCTTGCGGAACTGGGCCGTATACACCTGCTGGCAGCGGGCGTCCATCACCGGGCAGATCACGCAGTCCTCCGCGTCAGCGCAATAAGCCAACGCCTCCAGGGTGGAAACCCCGTAACAGGGCGTGTGCCGCGGAAAACTGAGCCCCTTCACCGCCGACACGCCGATGCGGATGCCGGTGAAGGAGCCGGGGCCGTGCGCCACGGCGAAGGCGTCCACGTCGCCCACTGTCAATCCCGTTAAGGACAGCACGGAATCGACCAGCGTCATCAGCGTCTGGGAATGGGTCAGCCCCGCGTTGAGATAGCACTCTCCCGCCAGCTTCCCGTCCCGCAGCACCGCCGCGCCGGCCGCCACGGCGGAGGTCTCCACACCTAATATCACCATTTAAAAGTCACCTCCGCTGACTGTGATCACCCGGTCGTCCGGGCCTTCCCCCTGCGCGATCTCCACAAGGACCGTATTGTCCGGCAGGGCGCTTTCCACGTTCTCGCTCCACTCGATAAACAGAACGCTGTCGTCGTTCAGGTAGTCGAAGAAGCCGGTGGAATACAGGTCGTCCCACCCGGTGACGCGGTACATATCAAAATGATAGAGATGGGGCGAACCGCCGTAATCGTGCACCAACGCGAAGGTGGGCGAGCTGACGAAGGAATCGTTGCCGTAAGCCCGCAGCGCGCCGCGCACAAAGGCAGTTTTTCCCATGCCCAGGCCGCCTTTGAAGGCGACGACGGAGCCGGGGCGGATGCTGCGGCAGATTTCTTCGGCGATTTCGCCGGTCTGTTGTTCGGACGCAGAGTAAAATGTTTTCATTGGCATTCTTTCCGGAAGAGGGACCGCGGCGATTTTCCGCTGGTTTCCCTGAATTATGGGTTGCAATAAACAAAGAAAAAAGATATAATGAAGATATTATCGGAAAAGGAATCGCGGGAGGAACGCCCTGCCGCGTCACAATAAGAAAAATGCTGAAAAAAAACAGATTCGGGGAGCTGCTCCGGGAAACGGACTGGATCTTACTGCTGCTTTGCGCCGCGGCCTCCGCCTTCGGCGTGCTGATGGTACACAGCGCCACCATTGTGGATATCGAGGGCGGCGCGCCGTTTTCCCGTGATACGCGCACCATGCTGCTGGCGGTGCTGATGGGGCTGGCGGTGGCCGTTGGGGTATCGCTGATCGATTTTCACCTGATCAGCCGCCTGTATCCCCTGATCGGCGCGGTCAGCCTGCTGATGATGCTGGTGCTGTTCATCCCCGGCGTGGGCGTCGGCCCGGCGGAACGGCCGGACGTCAAAACGTGGATCAGCATAGGGGGATCCGGCCTGTACTTCCAGCCGTCGGAACTGGTCAAGATCGGCTTCGTCATCACCTTCGGTATGCATCTGGAAACCGTATCCGACCGTCTGAAAGAGATCCGGCAGCTGATTCTGCTGTGCGTCCACGGGATGATCCCCGTCGGGCTGGTCATTCTTTCCGGCGACCTTGGCAGCGCCCTGGTCTTTATGGCCGTCTTCATTGCCATGATGTTCTGCGCCGGCGTGCAGCTGCGCTACTTTTTCATCGGCGCGGCGGCGGTGATCGCCGCCATTCCGGGGGTGTGGTATTTTCTGTTTTCCAACACGCAGAAGGAACGCTTTCTCGGGCTGTTATACCCCGATCTGTATGAGGACATCATGTACCAGCAGAACTACGGCATGGAAGCCATCCGCCACGGCGGCCTGCTGGGGCAGGGCCTGTTCAAAGGAACGTATACCCAGGCGGGGCTGGTGCCCGAAAGCGAAAACGACATGATCTTCACCTGCGTGGGCGAGGAGCTGGGGCTGATCGGCTGCGTGGCCTGCCTTTTGCTGCTGCTGGCCATCTCGGTGCGGATCATCCTGGTGGGGCGTAAATCCCTGCTCCCCTCCGCCGCGCTGATGTGCTACGGCATGGCGACCATCGTCTCCTTCCAGGTGATCGTCAACGTGGGCATGTGTTTGAAGATCCTGCCCGTCATCGGCATCACGCTGCCGTTTTTCAGCGCGGGCGGCTCCTCCAACCTCTGTCTTTACATCGGCGTCGGCCTGATCCTGAGCATTTACCGCTTTAACGGCGACGGAGACGTGGTGAACCTGCGGCTGACCGATTTCGGAGAGGCGTAAGCGCACGAAAACGCCGGACTGCCGATTTCGTTTATGATTCCTGCGAGCTGTCCTCCACCGTCAGGCGGGCGGCGTTGGCCATCAGCTTTTTGGTGCCGCAGGTATCAAACGCCACCTCCAGCAGCATATCGTTGCCCAGCTTCACAGCGCTGAGCACCAATCCTCTGCCGAATTTGCGGTGAACCACCGTATCGCCGGTTTTAATGGCAACGGACGCGCCAGAGGGTTTCTGCCCGACGGTGCGTTCCGGCATTTTGAAAGGCGTTGAAGGCGCGTCAGGCGCCGGATCGGCTGTTTTTTCCGCGCGGCGTCCGCCTTCCCCGTAATAACGGTCCGTGTGACCGGAGGAACGGCTGCCGTAGATCCCGTACCGTCCGCCGCTGTTGCCGTAATAGGAACCGGAACCGTAAGAGGAACCGCCATAGGAGGAGCCTCCGTAAGAGCCGCCGCCGAAGGAAGCGCCCCCGTAATAGGAATTGCCCTGGCGTCGCGGGGACAGGTCCTCCACCAGCTCCGCGGGGATCTCATCCAAAAACAGGGAGGGCGGGTTCATGGAGGTGCGCCCGAACTGCAGGCGGGAATAGGCGCTGAGCAGGTACAGGCGCTTTTTGGCCCGGGTGATGCCCACATAGGCCAGCCGCCGCTCCTCCTCCAGCAGCCCCGGCTCGCTGAGGGACTGGGCGGAGGGGAACACGTTGTTTTCCATGCCCACCAGAAACACGTTGGGGAACTCCAGCCCCTTGGCGGAATGCAGCGTCATCAGCGTGACGCTGTCCAGAGAAGCGTCGTAATTATCGATATCGGAGAGCAGCGCCACCTCTTCCAGAAAGCCCTCCAGGGTGGCCTCCTCCCCGTTTTCCTCTTCATAACGGGCAATGGTGGAATAGAGCTCGTCCAGGTTGGCAATGCGGTCCTCGGCAGTGTCCGGGTCCAGCTGCAGCGACTGCACGTAGCCCGTGTCGTTCATCACCTCGCGGAACAGGTCCGCCAGGGAGCGGCTCGCCCGGCGGGCGGAAAAATCCTCTATCATCACCGTAAACAGCTTCAGCTTTGCCGCGCTGCGGGACAGGGCGGCGTATTCGTCCGCCTGACGCATCACACTGAAAATGCTCTCCCCCAACCGGGAGGCGATCTCCGCCGCGTTGTTCACGGTGGTTTCGCCGATGCCGCGCTTGGGCTCGTTGATGATCCGGCGCAGGCGCACATTGTCGTGGCGATTGGCCACCACGCTCAGGTAGGCCAGGGCGTCGCGGATCTCCTTGCGATCGTAGAACCGGTGGCCGCCGATGATGCGGTAGGGCACGCCGGCCCGCACCAGCGCCCGCTCCACGTTGTTGGACTGGGCGTTCATTCGATACAGCACGGCGTAGTCGGAAAAAGATGCCCCTTCCGCGGAGCCGTCCATAACCGTATCCGCCACGAACTCGCTTTCCGCCACATCGTCCGCGCACATTTTGCGGATGATCTTCTCTCCCCTGCCGTTGGAGGTCCACAGATTTTTCCCCTTGCGCTCGCTGTTGTTGGCGATCACCGCGTTGGCGGCGTCCAGAATATTCTGGGTGGACCGGTAGTTCTCCTCCAGCCGGATCACTTTCGCACTGGGGAACTGCTCCTCAAAGCTGAGGATGTTCTCAATGGTGGCCCCCCGGAAGCTGTATATGCTCTGGTCGTCGTCGCCCACCACACAGAGGTTCTGATGGCCGCCCGCCAGCAGGCTGACCAGCACGTACTGGGCATGGTTGGTATCCTGATACTCGTCCACCATGATGTAACGGAAGCGGTTGCGGTAGTATTCCAGCGCTTCCTCATCGGTCTGCAGCAGGCGCACGGTGTTGACGATGATATCGTCAAAATCCATGGCGTCCGCCTGGCGCAGGTTATCCTGATACAGGCGGTAGATCCGGGCGATATCCACCCGGCGCGCGTCGCTGCCCGCGTTCTGCCCGTACTGCTCCACGGAAACCAGCGCGTCCTTGGCGCGGCCGATCTCGTTCATCACGGACTTCACCGGCAGCTGCTTATCGTCCAGATGCAGCACCCGCTGGCAGTCCTTGATCACCCGTTTGGAATCATCCGTATCGTAAATGGTAAAGTGGGAGGTATAGCCGATACGGTCGGCATAGCGGCGCAGCATGCGCACGCAGGCGGAATGGAAGGTGCTGGCCCAGATCTCGTTGGCCTCCTCCCCGATGGAGGCCGCCAGCCGGTCCTTCAGCTCGTTGGCCGCCTTGTTGGTAAAGGTGATGGCCAGTATCTGCCAGGGCTTGGGCGCGTCCACCCGCAGCAGCCCTTCGATTTCCGGATACACGGAGGCGTCCCCGGCCAGGTAACGGCGCAGCAGCCCCTCCGGTTCCTCCGTGAACCCCGTAAACACTTTCTCCGAATGGTAGGCGTTGCCGTATTTGATCAGGCAGGCGATGCGGTTGACGATCACCGTGGTCTTGCCGCTGCCCGCGCCCGCCAAAATAAGCAGCGGCCCGTTTGCGGTGGTCACTGCTTCAAACTGCATCTCGTTGAGACGCGAAAAATCTTTTCTGATGATCTGCTTTCGCAGTTCCGTCAAACTCTGTTCCATATCACACCGGCTTGCGCAAACCCTCGCTGTCATCGTCCGCGAAATCCGAACGGTAATCAAACTTTGCGCCGTTGTCCTTCACTTCCTCGCCGAACGCGGCCATGCGGCAGGTCAGGTCGCGCATGTTCCGCCGCAGCTCCGCCATGGTCCTGTCAAACAGTTCGGCCAGGTCTTTCATCTGCCGCTCGATCTCGATGGCCTCCGCGGAGGAGGCGGTCACCATCTCATAAGCGTCGTGGTACAAAACGCCCACGCGCTCATTGGCCTCTTTTACCAGCATTTCCGAAAAACGCTTGGCATCCATCATGGCGGCGCCCAGCTTTACCTCGGAGGATTTGGATTGACTGTCAAACTCCGCGCATCTGCGCTCCAGCGCGGCGCAGCGTCTGGCCTGCTCGTCCCGTTCTCTTGTCAGCAGGGCGACATCCTCCTCCAGCTTTTCAGCCGATTTCACCGCGTCCGCGTACCGGCTGCGCAGCCCATCGGCCTCGTTTTCCGCCTCCGCCAGCCTCTGACGCAGCTCCTCCGCGTTTTTTTCACCGGCGGAGATCTTTTCCATCAGTTCGGAAATATAAGAGATGACGTCCTCTCTGTTGAAGCCCTTGAACGCAGAGCGGAAAGAACTGCTGTCTGCCATAGAATCCTGTCCTCCAGCGGCGGATCTGATCGTTACCCGCATATTTTGCACTATTCTATCATATCCCGACGGTAAATACAAGTTTTCCGTCAAAAAAAACATCCCGGCGAGGGGATGTTTTTTTTGCGGGCGGGAAAACCGCCGTCAATGGAAGAAATCTCCGAAATAATCCTTGAAGTAATCGTCAAAATAATCCCGGAAGTAATCGTCGCCGTTCTGGGAGGGCGCCGTGGTCTCTTCTTCGACTACCGTATCGCCGCG
>CAMJYF010000012.1 GCA_946409885.1 uncultured Clostridia bacterium
TGATCAAGGTGTGGACGGATGACGCGTGGGAAGATTTTGAGTATTGGACAAAACATGATAAAAATCGTTCAATGCGGTTCTCATTACAGGGATAAATAACACGGATTCCAATCCCCATCGTGCGCGTGTTTGAGAAATACGACGAGTTCGTCCCGGACGCGCCGGTGCTTCGCCTACGGCGTGCTGGATATCGAAGGGATGAAAAAGCGGATCGAAAGCTGGTGACCGGAATGAAATCTGTACTGATCAAAGACACCACCCGGGCGGAGCGGGAGGAGATCGTCAAAAACGCCCTGTCCTGCGGGGGCGGCTGCGAAAACTGCTCCTCCTGCTGGCTGGGCGGCGGGTCGCCGTGGGAGATGTACCAGGACTATATCGACGGCAAAAAGGAGATCGCCGAGATCAACCGGGACTACAACGCCCGGTATCTGCATTGACAATTATGAGAAAGAGAGAACAGATATGATAAAAAATATCGTCTTTGATCTGGGCCGGGTGATGGTGGAATTTGACCCCGTGGCCTATCTGCGGGGGTTCGGCTACCCGGAGGAGCTGGTGCAGAAGCTCTTTGACATCGTGTTCGGCCACGACTGGTACCTGCACGACCGGGGCGACTACGCCACCATCGACGACCTGCGCCTGGCGCTGACGCAAAAATACCCCGCCTACGCGGCGGAGCTGACCGCCGTGCTGCGGGGCGACTGGGTGAAGATCCACTATCTGAAAACGGATACCGCCGACTACATGGCGGAGCTGAAGCAGCGCGGGTACCGCATCTACATCCTCTCCAACCTCTCCGTGGAGAGCTACGAGTATATCCGGCAGTATGACTTTTTCCGGCTGATCGACGGCGGCGTGTTCTCCTATCAGGAGCGCTCCTGCAAACCGGAAGAAAAGATCTACCGGGCGCTGCTGGACCGGTATTCCCTTGCGCCGGAGGAGACCGTCTTTCTGGACGACAACCCGGACAACATCGCCGCCGCCGACCGCCTGGGCATCCACGGCGTCCTGTTCGCCGACTTGGCGACGGCGAAGGAGCAAACGGAGCGGCTGCTGAAAGGCTGAGCCGGATTTGCCGGGATCTTTTGTACGGCCGCTCACCGGCCGTCCGCCACCAAACATCGGCAGCCCGCAGCCTGTTCTTCAATAAAACACAGCAGCACAAACGAAATACGATTCCATTGATGATGGAATCGTTCGACAATATCAGCCGATCCGAAACAGGAAGGGGGTTGCGGGCGGTCAGTGCCCGCCCCTACAGGATTCGCCTGACTTCAATTTGTGCAATCCCATCGAAAGGGAAAGGTGAGCCGCCGCACGTAGCGGGCCGACGGCTACGGAAAGAAACGCGCCTGCTGCCGTATGGCGGGCGCGGGAACAGCCCGCCATACTCCGGTACGGCCGCTCACCGGCCGTCCTTTTTTTGTTTTCCGCCAAAACCCGAAGGGCAGCCGGAAGGGGAAGGGGAAAAACCGGGGGGGGAACGACCTGACGATTCCCCCCCGGATTTCTCCCCCTCCCCCTCTTCGCTGCGGGGTATGGCGGCGTTTTCTTTTTTTCTGCTCTGTCTTTTCTCTTCTCTCTTCTTCTCTGTCTCTTCTCTTATCTTCTCTTCTCTCCGTCACAATGTGCGCCAAACGCGTCATATTGTGACGCGGAATGCAGCGTGAAACCGTGAGACAACCGCAGCGCGCCGGGTCTTCGTTGCCGCTGCGGTCGGTGCTTCTGCTTCGCAGAGGTGCCCACCGGACACCTCGCAGCCTCAGATGCGTCATACACGGACAGTGGGACGGAGCTGAGGCTCCGTGCTACGGATAAATTCCTCATTCCGCATTATCTCCGCTCTCTTCCATCATCCCTCTGTACCTTGCGTCGAACTCCTCGAAGGCTTTGCGGAAGGCGCTGTCTTCGGAGGCCTTCAGGCGGTTGATATAGCCGTGGGCGTCGTAGGTGTTGTCGCGGCGCTCGATGACGGCGATGGCCAGGTTGGAGCAGTGGTCCGCGATCCGTTCCAGGTTGGTCAGGATGTCGTTGAACACAAAACCCTGGGAATAGCCGCACACACCGGTGCGGATGCGCTCCACATGGCGGCGCTTGATGTCGTCGCACAGGTCGTCGATGACCTGCTCCAGCGGCTCCACACGGGTGGCCGTCTCCGCGTCGCCGGTTTCAAAGGCCCGCACGCTCAGGTGCAGAATCTCCGTTACGGCGGCGGTCAGGGCGCTCAGGTCGCGCTGACCGGGCGCGGAGAAGACGATCTTTTTATCGTGGAGCTCCTTCGCGTTTTCCGCTAAGTTCAGCGCGTGGTCGGAGATGCGCTCGTAGTCGGTCAGGGAGTGGAGGAACTCCGCCACGTCCGCGTTCTGGCGGGGGGTCATTTCCCGCGCGGTCACCCCCATCAGGTACGCGCCGAGCCGGTCCTCGTAGATATCGCTGTCGTCCTCCAGCTTTTTGACCTTCTCAAATTCCTCCTCGGAGAAATCGGTCAGCAGCCGGATGGCCTTGCCCACGCTCTTTTTGGAGAGGTTCGCCATGGTCACGATGTTTTCGCGGCACTGCTCCAGCGCCAGCGACGGGTACTGAAGAAAGCGCTCCTCCAGCCGCAGGGCGGGCCCTTCCTTTTCCGGCTTTGGCGCGTCTTTGACCAGCAGCGTCACCAGCTTTAAGATCAGCCCGGAAAGGGGCGTGAGCACCAGCACCATGGCCAGCCGCAAAAAGGAATTGACCGCCGCCACGGAAAAGGGGTTTACCTGCGCCGACAGGAACGGAAAGCGGAACGCGGCGTTCAGCCCGTAAAAGACCGTGCCGGTGACGGCCACGCCCAGAACGCCCGCCACGGGGTAAACCAGGGCGGCGCGCTTGCCCTCCGCGCCAGCGCCGATGGCGGCCAGCAGCACCGGGGCCGCCGCGCCGATGGCGACGCCCATCAGCAGGGGCAGCGCCTGGCTGACCCCCATGGCCCCGGTGACGGACAGCGCCTGAATGATACCCACGGCGGCGCTGGCGGACTGCAGCACGGCGGTAAACACGGTACCGGCCAATATGCCCAGCAGCGGGTTGGAAAGGCCGGTGAGCAGCTTTAAAAACCACGGGGCCTCCCGCAGGCCGGCTACGGCGCCGCTCATCACGGACATGCCGAACATCAGCACCGCGAAGCCCATCAGGATATCGCCGATGTGGCGCTTGACCTGCGCCTTGGTGAACATCCGCAAAATGATGCCCGCCACAGCGATGACGCCCGTGAGGGTGGCGGTGGACAGCAACGTCTTCAAGCCGCCCGCCCCTTCGATATACGAAAGGCAGATGACCCAGCCGGTGACGCTGGTGCCGAGGATGGCCCCCAGAATCACGCTGACGCTGCGCTTTACCTGCATCATGCCGGAGTTGACAAAGCCCACCACCATTACCGAGGTGGCGCAGGAGGACTGGATCACCGCTGTGACCCCGGTGCCCAGCAGCAGCCCCCGCAGGGGCGTGCCGGAAAGCCGGTATAAGATCAGCTCCAGCTTGTTGCCGGCCACCTTTTTTAAGCCGTCCCCCATCAGCGTCATGCCGAAAAGAAACAGCGCCACGCCGCTGAGCAGCGATATCACTTCCGCGATTCCCATGAATATCCACTCCGTTTACAGTATGGTTCCATTATGAGTATACTATACCCCACAGCGTTTTGCAACCGGAAAAACGGATTTGTCGGGGCGCTTTGCGCCCAGTCGGAAGTCGCCAGTCGGAAGTCGGTAGTCTTCCAAGTCGAAGGCTTCGATGTAACATTTGACAACTTCCTAAACAAAAGTCGGAGCAGATGTCGCATATCAGTGGATTCAGCTTCCCCATAGGGGACTTCCGACTTCCCACTGATGACTTCCGACTCGTCGAGCTCTGCTCGACAAATTCCAATTGATCACAGCCCCTCCCCCCGTAAGGCCTGCGCGCATTCCCGCGCGGCGGCCGATAGACCTATCAACCTTATAGGTTTTTTCAAAAAAAAGGGTTGACAATCCCGCCGCAGGGTGCTATGATAAATAAAAATCAGAGGAAAGGATACCGCGTATGAAAGCGTATGACGCAACCAACAGAACCGTATGCATGTGCATGACAAAGCCGGTCGGAAGTCGCTTTACCGTTCGGTATCCCATGCGCTGATTTTTGGGACGGTAAATACGGTTTCCGGAGGCTTTTTCAGGTCTCCGTTCTTTTTTTGCCATATCCCGTTATTCCTTCTTGCGCTTTACTTTATATTGTGCTATTGTAATATAAAGTGAAGATAAAAAAATTCTGGAAAAGGAGAACAAAAATCATGAAAAAGACAATTGCACTGCTGCTGGCGCTGGTATTGACCGTGGGCCTGTTCGCGGCCTGCGGCAAAGCCCCCGCCGAGGACAAAGCCACAAAAACCGACGCCGCCCCCGCGGGGACCGGCCTGCAGATCGCCATCCCCAACGACACCACCAACGAGGCCCGCGCGCTGATCCTGCTGGAAAACCTGGGCATCATCAAGCTGAAGGAAGGCGCGGGCGTCACCGCCACCATCCTTGACATTGAGGAGAACCCCTTTAACGTGGATTTCAAAGAGGTGGAAGCCGCGCAGCTGCCCGGCGTGCTGCAGGACGTGGACTACGCCGTCATCAACTCCAACTTTGCCATTGACGCCGGTCTGGTGCCCGCTGACGACGCCCTGTCGCTGGAAGGCGCCTACTCCGCCTACGGCAACATTGTGGCCGTAAAGGAGGGCAACGAGGATACCGCCAAGACCAAGGCGCTGGTGGCCGCGCTGGAGAGCCAAAAGGTGGCCGATTTCATCAACGAGAAATACAGCGGCAGCGTCATCAGCGTGGTGGAGAACCCCGGCGACGGCTTTGCGGCTGACGTGGATTACGACGCGCTGGCGGGCGAGACCATCAGCGTGGGCGCTTCCCCCACGCCCCACGCGGAGATTCTGGCCGTGGCCAAGGAGATTCTGGCCGAAAAGAACATCACCCTGAACGTGGTGGAGTTCACCGATTACGTGCAGCCCAACAACGCGGTGGAATCCGGCGAGATCGACGCCAACTACTTCCAGCACAACCCCTACCTGGTGGATTTCAACGCCAACAACGGCACCCATATCAACGCGGTCTCCTACATCCATGTGGAGCCTCTGGGCATCTACGGCGGCAAGCAGACCAGCCTTGACCCCGTGACCGCCAAATAACAGTCGGCTGCGCCGTCTGTTATCAGTCGCCAGTCGCCAGTCGTGAGTCGCCAGTCCCTTCGGGAAGGCGGCAGAAAAGATATCCCGCGTTTCCGTATGGAAGGCGCTTGATCTGACGATTGGCTGCCGGCGGCTGATTTTTAAATAGAGATTGATTTTCGCGCAAAATAATGCTATCATAAAGCACAGAAAACGCATACGGGGTGGTCATGATGAGCATGGAGGACTGCGACGAGTTGCTGGAATGCGCCGCAACGGACGCGGCCATTACCGCCGCGGAAGCCGGTTTACGGCAGGGCGGCGGGCTGCATCCGGCGGAGGAGGCCTTTGCGGCTTTGCGGAGGAAACACTTTGGAGACGCAAGAGGCGCTGCTGACAGAAGGCGCCTTGTGGGAATTGGATGAGATATACGGTACGCAAAAAGCAATTGCTGATACCGACGAGATAGAAAATGATTGAACTGAAACATTTGACAAAGACCTTTCACACCGCGTCGGGGGACGTGCCGGCGCTGTCCGACGTGTCGCTGACCGTTGAAGACGGCGATATCTACGGCATCATCGGCATGTCCGGCGCGGGCAAAAGCACGCTGGTGCGCTGCATCAATATGCTGGAGCGGCCCACGGACGGGCAGGTGCTGATCAACGGCGTGGATATCGGCTCCCTTTCCAAAAAGGAGCTGCGGGCCCAGCGGCGGGAGATCACCATGATCTTTCAGAGCTTTAACCTGCTGATGCAGCGCACCTGCCTGCGGAACGTGTGTTTTCCGCTGGAGCTGGCGGGCGTGAAAAAGCAGGACGCCAGAAAACGCGCCATGGAGCTGCTGGAGATCGTGGGCCTGCCCGATAAGGCGGAGGCCTACCCGGCGCAGCTTTCCGGCGGCCAGCAGCAGCGTATCGCCATCGCCCGGGCGCTGGCCAGCTCCCCCAAGGTGCTGCTGTGCGACGAAGCCACCAGCGCGCTGGACCCCAAAACCACCCATTCCATTCTGGAGCTGATACGGGATATCAACGCCAAGATGGGCATCACCGTCATCGTCATCACCCACCAGATGAGCGTGGTGGAGGACATCTGCCGCCACGTGGCCATTCTGGACGGGGGCAAGGTGGTGGAGGAAGGAAGCGTCAGCGACGTGTTCGCCTCGCCGAAATCCGACGCCGCCCGGCGTCTGGTGTTCCCGGAGGGCTATACCCCCTCCGTGTTTGACGCGGACCCCGACGTACATAAGATCCGGGTGCTGTTCAACGGCGACGATACGGCCACGGAGCCGGTGATCGCCAAAATGGCCGTGGAGCTGGGGGTGTTCGCCAACATTATGGCGGCCTCCACCAAAACGGTGCAGGGCAAGGCCTACGGCACCATGCTGCTGGGGGTGGACAGCGCGGAGGAGGCCATCCGTCTGATCGACTACCTGAAGCGATACGGCGTTTACGCGGAGGAGGTGCGCTGATGTTTACCAATGTGTTTACCCCGGAAAGCTGGGCGGAGGCCGTCTCCGTCATCAAATCCGAGTTTTTGATGGGCATATGGGAGACCTTTTACGTGACGGTGGTCTCCACCTTTTTCGCGCTGGTCATCGGCCTGCCCCTGGGCGTGCTGCTGGTGGCCGGGGATAAGGACGGCGTGCTGCCGCTGCCCCGGGCCCTGATGCAGGTGCTGAACGTGATCATCAACCTGCTGCGGTCCATCCCGTTCCTGATCCTGATGATCATGGCCTTTCCCATCGCGCGGCTGCTGATCGGCACCACCATCGGCACCAAGGCCAGTATCGTCCCGCTGGTGATCGCGGCCTTCCCCTTTGTGGCGCGGCTGGTGGAATCCAGCCTGCGGGAGGTAAACCCCAACATCATAGAGGCGGCCCAGAGCATGGGCGCCTCCCCCCTGCAGATCATCTGCAAGGTGATGCTGCCGGAAAGCGTGCCCTCCCTGATCTCCAACGCCACCATCGCCATCACTACCATTCTGGGCTATTCCGCCATGAGCGGCATCATCGGCGGCGGCGGGCTCGGCAAGATCGCCATCAACTACGGCTATTACCGGTACAAATACCTTATCATGTACGCGGCGGTGATTCTGCTGGTGCTGCTGGTGCAGCTGTTCCAGTCCCTGGGCACCAGGCTGGCCGTGAAGATGGATAAACGGCTGAAGAACAACTGAGCGGAGGAAGGAAAAGGGGGATTTGGCGAGCCGTTGGCTCGAGTCGCCAGTCGCAAGTCGTGAGTCGTAAGAAGCCCTTCGGGCGTTCCTGTTTTGCGTTGAAAATCAAGGGATTCCTATTCTGACAGAACAACTATTTCTTACGACTTGCGACTCACGACTTACGACTGTTTAGCGAGCCAACAGCTCGCTAAACTTCAATTTCCCTCTTTCCTCTCAAACGCAAAAAACCGGCCCGGAAGCAGCTGTTCCGGGCCGGTCGATTATTTTCTTCAAGGTTATTTCGGCATCAGGAAGGCGTTGGCCAGGGACAGGTAGATGATCAGGGTGACCAGGTCCACGATGGTGGTCAGCATGGGACCGGCCATCAGCGCCGGGTCCAGATGGATGAGCTTGGCCCCGATGGGCAGCGTGCAGCCCATGAGCTTGGCCACGATGACGGCGAACACCATGGCGGCGGAGACCACCAGGAACACGTGGATATCGTGAGAGCCGGTGGCGGAGAATTGGGAGAGCAGGAACATTCTGCCGATGTTCACCGCGCCCAGGATCAGGCCGCAGATCACGGCCACCCGCAGCTCCTTCCACACGATCTTTAAGTAGTCCTTGGGGGTGATGTCGCCCACGGCAAGGCCGCGAATGATAAGGGTGGAGGCCTGGTTGCCGGAGTTGCCGCCCGTATCCATCAGCATGGGGATGCAGGCGGTAAGGCCCGCCACGGCGGAAAGGGTGGTTTCAAAATTATCGATCAGCTTGCCGGTGAAGGTGGCGGAGACCATCAGGATCAGCAGCCACACGATACGGTGGCGCACGTGGCTGAACACGCCGGTCTTTAAGTAGCCCTCGTCGGAGTGCTGCACCTTGGCCATCTTTTCAAAGTCCTCGGTGGCCTCTTCTTCAATAACGTCCACGATGTCGTCGACGGTGATGATGCCCACCAGCCGGTTTTCGTTGTCCACCACGGGCACGCTCAGCAGGTCGTATTTTTTGACGATGGCCGCCACGTCCTCCTGGTCGTCGTGGGTGTTCACGGAGATCAGCTTGGCGTCGTCCTCCATGATGTCCCGCACCAGGGTATCCTCTTTGAACAGCAGCAGGTGCAGCAGCGGCACGCTGCCAAGCAGGGTGTGCTGGGCGTCCGTACAGTAGCAGGTGTAAACCGTCTCTTTGTCCAGGCCCGTGCGGCGGATGCTCTCAATGGCGTCCCGGGCGGTCATGTCGTCCCGCAGCTGCACCATCTCGATGGTCATGATGCTGCCGGCCGAGGACTCGGGGTAGTTCATGAACTTGTTGATCAGCTTGCGGGTCTCCGGGGTGGCCTGCTCCAGCACGCGGGTCACCACGTTGGCGGGCACCTCCTCCAGAAAGTCCACCGCGTCGTCGATATACAGCTCGTTGACCAGGCCCTGCAGCTCCCGGTCGGAGATCATCTTCACGATCTCCGTCTGGCTTTCCGGTTCCAGATACGCAAAAACCTCCGCCGACATATCCTTTGACATGATCCGGAACAACCGCAGCCGTTTTACCGGCTCCAGCTGCTCCATGATCTCGGCAATATCGACAGAGTTGATCTCGCCCAGCATACTGCGCAGGGCGGTAAATTCGTTTTTGTCAAGAAGAGAGCTGACGATCTTCAGCAGCGTCTCAAATTCCATCAAAAAAGCCTCCTCCGCCGCAGCGGAAAAGGCACGAACAAACGCCGGAAGAACGCCTGCAAGGCGCTTACGGTTCTGTGCGCGGTTCCGTTGCGGATATTATTTTCTTCATACTACTTCGGGGACGTTGTCCGTCGGAACTGCTCACAAAATCTCACCACACTTATTCATTGATGGTTACGTTAATAGTTTAGCGCCAAATGGGGAAATTGTCAAGAGAAAATGACAATGATCCCGAAATAACCGATTCTTCCGGTCAGGAGACTCTCAATATGGTCAACCTGGTCAGAATTGTTTTAAAAACCCCTTGCGTTTTGGCGCGGAAACACATATAATATAGACGGAAAGACCGACATGGTCCATAAAGCGGCAAGGAGGAGAACTTATGCAGGTCAATATATTGGAAGCGAAAACCAACCTGTCCAGTCTGATCAGGCTGATTGAGACCGGAAAAGAGGAAAAGGTCATTATTGCAAGGTATGGAAAGCCGGTCGTCAAAATGGTTGTGTACAATGACGTGCCTGTTTCAAAGAGGATCGGCGTGGCAAAGGGGAAGCTGAAATCCCCCGTAAACCTTGATGAACACAACGATGAAGTGGCGGCGCTGTTTGGAGGCGGTTTATGAATCTGCTTCTTGATACCCATATCCTGATCTGGGCGCTGAACGAAGACCCTCGCCTGTCGGAAACAGCGAGGGAGATGATCCTGGACGCGGGCAACGTGATATACTACAGTACTGTTTCGGTGTGGGAGATCTCCATAAAACACGCGCTGCACCCGGAGAACGTAGCGTTCAGCGGCAGGGAGCTGGCCTCCTATTGTCAGAAGGCCGGCTTTCTTTCTTTAGAGATACGGGATAAGCATGTGTTTGCCCTGGAAACGGTCACAAGGCCGGAGAACGCGCCAAAACACAGCGATCCTTTCGACAGGATGCTGATTGCGCAGGCGAAGGCGGAAAACATGTCTTTTCTGACGCATGACGCGCTGATTCCGTATTATGAGGAGAAGTGTATTATTCCGGTATAACTGAAACCGCGGATGGAATGAACCGGTGAAAGGAAGTTACGAAAAATGAAGATAACGGAAGTATTGCGACAGGACAGGCTGCTGCTGTCCTTTGAGGTGTTCCCGCCCAAGACGGATACGGCGTTTGCCTCGGTGAAAAACGCCACGGAGGAGATGGCCAGGCTGCGGCCCTCATTTATGAGCGTCACCTACGGCGCGGGGGGCGGCACCAGCCGCTACACGCTGGACATCGCCCGCAACATCAAAGAGCGCTACGGCGTGCCCACGCTGGCGCACCTGACCTGCGTCTCCTCCTCCAAAGAGACGGTCCACGCCCGCATCCGGGAGATCATCGACGCGGGCATTGAGAACGTGATGGCGCTGCGGGGCGACCTGACGCCGGAGCTGGAGGCCAGCGACCGTTCAAAGTGGGACTACCGCCACGCGGCGGAGCTGGTGCGGGAGCTGAAGGAGAGCGGCGCGGACCTGTGCATCGGCGGCGCCTGCTACCCGGAGATCCACCCCGAAAGCCCCAACCAGAAGGAGGATATCCGCTACCTGAAGGAAAAAGTGGAGGCGGGGTGCGAATTTCTGACCACCCAGATGTTTTTCGACAACAACCTGCTGTACAACTTTTTGTATAAGATCCGCGAGGCGGGCGTCACCGTGCCCGTCATTCCGGGGGTGATGCCCATCACCAACGCCAACCAGGTGGCGCGGGCGGTCAAGCTGTCCGGGTCCTTTATGCCGGTGCGGTTCAAGAGCCTGGTGGATAAGTTCGGCTCCTCCCCCGCCGCCATGATGCAGGCGGGCATTGCCTACGCCACGGACCAGATTATCGACCTGTACGCCAACGGCATCAAAAACGTCCACGTCTATTCCATGAACAAGCCGGAGGTGGCGGCAGCCATCCGCCGGAACCTGTCGGATATCGTGGGGTAAAACACAGAAAAAAGGAGGCGGCTGCCATGAAACTGATCCACCTGTCCGACCTGCATCTGGGCAAGCGCGTCAACGAATATTCCATGCTGGAGGACCAGGAGTACATCCTGAAACGGATCCTCGGCGTGATAGATGACGAACAACCGGACGGCGTGCTGATCGCCGGGGACGTGTACGACAAGTCCGTCCCCTCCGCGGAGGCGGTATTGCTGTTCGATTGGTTCCTGTCCGCGCTGGTGGACAGGCAGATCCCCGTGTTCGTCATCAGCGGCAATCACGATTCCCCGGAGCGCATCGCCTTCGGGGCGCGCATTATGGACCAGCGCGGGGTACATCTGTCCCCGGTGTACGACGGTACGGTGACGCCGGTTCCCCTGACGGATGAATGGGGCACGGTGAACGTGTGGCTGCTGCCCTTCCTGAAGCCCGCCCACGCGCGGCGGTTCTGCGGGGACCGGGAGATCGCGACCTATACCCAGGCGATGGCGTTCGCCGTGGAGCAGATGGGCGTGGACCCCGCCCTGCGCAACGTGCTGGTGACGCACCAGTTCGTCACCGGGGCCAGCCGCAGCGAATCGGAGGAGATCTCCGTGGGCGGCTCCGACAACGTGGACGCGGCCGTGTTCGCGCCCTTCGACTACGTGGCGCTGGGGCATATCCATTCCCCCCAGAACTGCGGTTCGGACCGGGTGCGCTACTGCGGCACCCCGCTGAAATATTCCTTTTCGGAGGCGGGCGACCAAAAGTCCGTCACCGTGGTGGAGCTGCGGGAAAAGGGGAACGTCTCTTACCGTACCGTCCCGCTGGTCCCCCGCCGGGATCTGGTGGAGCTGAAGGGCAGGTACGAGGATCTGACCCTGCGGTCCTTTTACGAAAACACCACCTGGCAGGAGGATTACACCCACATCACGCTGACGGATGAGGAGGACGTGCCGGACGCCATCGGCAAGCTGCGCACCGTCTACCGCCACCTGATGAAGCTGGATTACGACAACCGACGCACCCGCGCCAACACCCTGCTGCCGGAAAACGCGGCGCCGGAGACGAAAACGCCCTTTGCGCTGTTCTCCGATTTTTATGAGGCACAGAACAACCAGCCCATGAGCGGCGAGCAGGCCGCCTTTATGCGGGCGCTGATCGAAAAAACGTGGGAGGGAGAAGCATGAGACCGCTGCAGTTGACCATGGCCGCCTTCGGCCCCTACGCGGGCAAAACCGTGCTGCCGCTGGAGGAGCTGGGGGAAAACGGCCTGTACCTGATCACCGGCGATACCGGCGCCGGCAAGACGACGATTTTTGACGCCATCACCTTCGCCCTGTACGGCGAAGCCAGCGGCGACCACCGGGAACCGGCCATGTTCCGCTCCAAATACGCCGCGCCGGAGACCCCCACGGAGGTGGCGCTGACCTTTTCCTACGCCGGAAAGATCTATACCGTTAAGCGCAACCCGAAATATGAGCGGCCCAAGGCCCGGGGGGAGGGCTTTACCACCCAGGAGGCCGCCGCGGAGCTGACTTATCCGGACGGCCGCGTGCTGACAAAGCCGAAGGAGGTGGACGCCGCCGTGCGGGAGATCATGGGCGTGGACCGGAACCAGTTCATGCAGATCGCCATGATCGCCCAGGGGGATTTCCTCAAGCTGCTGCTGGCCTCCACGGAGGAGCGCAAGGCCATCTTCCGCCGCATCTTCAAAACGGAGCTGTTCCAGACCGTGCAGGAGCGGCTGAAGGCGGAAACCGCCGCGCTGGGGCGGCAGGCGGAACTGGCCCGCGGCAGCCTGGCCCAGTACGTCAGCGGCATAATGGCGGACGAAACGGACGTGCTGAGCATGGAGGCGGCCAAGGCGAGATCCGGCGGCCTGCTGACCGGGGAGACGCTGGAACTGCTGCGAAAGCTGATCGAACAGGACGAGGCCGCCGCGGCGCGGCTGAAGGATGAAAAAGAGGAACGGGGAAAGCGGCTGGAGACGGTCAACGGGATCCTCGGCAAAATCGAGGCCCGGGAAGAGGCGGAGGCCGCCGCCCTCCGGCTGCAAAACGAGCTGACCGGGGAGGAACAACGGCTGGCCGCCCTGCTGGAAACGCGGGAGGCCTGCCGGGCCCAGGCGCCGGAGGCCGAAGCCGCCGCCAAAGAGCGGGCGGCGCTGGAGGCGGAGCTGCCCCGCTACGACGCGCTGGCGGCGCTGATCGGGGAGATCGGCAAGGCGCTGGAAGAAACGGAACAAAAGCGCAGGGAGCGGGAGCGCACCCGGACCCAATGCGAACAGGACGGCAAGGCGCTGGACGCACTGCGGGAGGAGCTGCAATCACTGGCGGACGCGGGCGAACAGAAGCAGAAGCTGGCCGCGGAAAAGGAAAAGGCGGACGACCGGAAGGACCGTCTGACCGCCCTGTCGGCGGGGCTGCAGGAGCACGCCTCCAAAACAAAGGCGCTGGCCCGGCTGCGGGCGGAATACCTGGCCGCTTCGGAGGAGAGCGCCCGCGCCACCGCCGTATATGAAGCCAAAAACCGGGCGTTTCTGGATGAGCAGGCCGGCATTCTGGCGGAGACGCTGGCGGAGGGACGGCCCTGCCCGGTGTGCGGCGCCACGGAACACCCCCGCCCCGCGCAGAAATCGGAAAACGCCCCCACCGAGGCGCAGCTGAAGCAGGCGAAGGCCGCCGCGGAACAGGCCCGCACCGCCGCGGAGGACAAAAGCGCCGCCTGCGCCGCCGCGAAAGCGGCGCTGGACGCGCTGCGGGGCGACCTGCTGGACCGCCTCGCGGAGCTGGGGCTTTCCTGTGAGCCGGAGGACGCGCCGGAGGCTGTGGCCGCCGCCGCGCAGGCGCTGGAGGGGCAGATCGCCTCGCTGGCCGTCGCCATCCGGACGGAGGATAAGAAAATCGCCCGCAGGGCCCTGCTGGAAGCGGAGATCCCGAAAAAGGAACAGGCCCTTACCGGCCAAAAGGCCCTGCTGGAGGCGCTGGAAAAGACCGTGGCCGGGCTGGAGGCCGCCGTCGCCTCCAAAACGGAGCAGCGGGACAGGGACCGTCAGGCCCTGCGGTTCGACGGCAGAAGGGCGGCGGAAGGCCGGATCGGCGAACTGACCGCCCGGATCGGGCAGCTGCAGACCGCGTTAAAGCAGGCGGAGGAGGCCTGCGCCGCCTCGGACAAAAAGGCGGGCGAGCTGCGCGCCGCCATCCGGGAGCTGCGGGACCGGCGGGAAGAAGGCCCCGCCCCCGACAAGGAGGAGGCGCTGCAAAACCGGGCCGCCCTGCTGGCAGCGGAGCGGGCGGCGGAAGCAAAGGCGGAGGCGGTGAGCGTCCGGCTGGCCGCCAACCGGACGGCGCTGAAGAACATGGAGAAGACCGCCGGCGAGCTGGCGGCAGCGGAAGAAAAATACGCGTGGATGAAGGCCCTGTCCGATACCGCCAACGGAAGCCTGCGCGGCAAGGAAAAGATCATGCTGGAGACCTATATCCAGACCGCCTACTTCGACCGGATCATCGCCCGGGCCAACACCCGGCTGATGGCCATGACCGACAGCCAGTACGAGCTGAAGCGCCGCCGGGGGGCGGATAACCTGATGAGCAAGAGCGGGCTGGACCTGGACGTGACGGACCACTACAACGGCACGGACCGCAGCGTGAAGACCCTGTCCGGCGGCGAGTCCTTCAAGGCGTCGCTGGCGCTGGCGCTGGGCCTTTCGGATGAAATCCAGTCCTCCGCGGGCGGCGTGCGGCTGGATACCATGTTCGTGGACGAGGGCTTCGGCTCGCTGGACGAGGAATCCCTCAACCAGGCCGTCAACGCCCTGGCGGGGCTGAC
>CAMJYF010000013.1 GCA_946409885.1 uncultured Clostridia bacterium
GCGGCGGCGATCAGCGTGATGGGCAGGCCCTCCAGCGATTTGGGCACGTCCGCCGGCTCCAGGCGCGAGCGCACCCCGGCGAACAGCACCATGGCCAGCAGAAAGCCCGCGCCGGCGGCAAAGGAGCTGACCATGGCGTGGCCGAACCCGAAGCCGTAGGCGGAATAGGCGCTGATGTTGTCGATGTTCAGGATCACCACGCCCAGCACGGCGCAGTTGGTGGTGATGAGGGGCAGGTAGATGCCCAGGGCGTTATATAAGGATTTGACGTACTTTTTCAGCACGATCTCCACCATCTGCACCAGCGCCGCGATGACGAGGATGAAGACGATGGTCTGTAAGTAGGCCAGGTCGTGGGCTTCCAAAAACAGGTTCAGCGGGTAGGTGACCGCCGTGGCCAGCAGCATCACGAAGATGACCGCCAGGCTCATGCCCACCGCCGTGTTCAGCTTTTTGGAGACGCCCAAAAACGGGCAGATGCCCAGGAATTTGGCCAGCGTGAAGTTCTGGGTGAGGATGCCCATCACCAGCAGGGCGATGACGAATTTCATTGCGCGTCGGCCTCCTTTCTGTCAGCGGGCGCTTCGGCGCACTCGCTTCGGCCGCACACGGCGGCGTGGGGGCAGCCTTCGCAGCCCCGCAGCTCCGCCTTGGGCATGCCCTTGCGGTCCGCCAGCCGGTTGGCCAGCGCCATGATGACGCCGAAGGTGAAAAATCCCCCGGCGGGCAGAATGAAGACGGTCATGGGGGCCAGCTTCAGGTTGGCAAGGGTCTCGGTGAAATCAAAGCCCGTAAAGCCCTTCAGGTCCACAAACCCGCCGATCATGGTGTCGATGCCGGCCAGGAAGGTGCCCGCGCCCAGGATCTCCCGCACCGCGCCCATGCAGAACAGGGCGGCGGTAAAGCCGATGCCCATGCCAAGGCCGTCCACGGCGGAGACCAGCACCGGATTTTTGCTGGCGAAGGCTTCCGCCCGGCCCAGAATGATGCAGTTGACCACGATGAGGGGCAGGAACACGCCCAGGGATTCATCCAGCGCGGGGACAAAGGCCTTTACCAGCATCTGCACGATGGTGACGAAGGAGGCGATGACCACGATGTACGCCGGAATGCGCGCCTTGGCGGGAATGACCTTCCGCAGGGCGGAGATGGCGATGTTGGAGCAGATCAGCACGATGGTGGCCGCGATGCCCATGCCCACGCCGTTGACCACGGAGGTGGAGGTGGCAAGGGTGGGGCAGGTGCCCAGCACCAGCCGCAGCACGGGGTTTTCCCGCAGGAAGCCCTTTGTCAGCTCCTTGCCGTAACTGTATTTTTTCTTTTCAGCCATGGTGTTTCGTCCCCCTTTCACGCCACGCCGGCGTACAGCGCCAGCGCCTGATTGACCGCGTTGGTGACCGCGCGGGAGGTGATGGTGGCGCTGGTGATGGCCACGATCTCGCCGCCGTCCTTGTTCACGGCCAGCTGGCCGGATTTGCCTTTATATTGCTCTTTGAAGCTGTCCTTCTTGGCGTTCATGCCAAGGCCGGGGGTCTCCTCGATGGAAAGGATGCTGATCCCGGTTACCCGGCCTTCCGCGTCCACGCCGGTCATGATCTCCACGTCGCCGCCGTATCCCTTGGCGGAGGTGGTGAACACGTAGCCCACGGTGGCGCCGCCGCTTTTGCCCGTGTAGTACACGGCGCCGTCCGGCGCGGTGTTCTCCTCAAAGCTGTCCGCCGCGGGCAGCACCTCGCCCCGGGCCTTATCGGCCGCCGCCGCGTTGTTGGCGGCGATGGTGGGGGCCGTCACCGTGTTGACAAGGGCCAGCGCCCCCGCCGCCACGGCGCAGATGAGGAACAGCGACAGGGCGGTGATGAGAATGGATTTCACGTCTTTTCCGTTCATGCGCCGGCGCCCTCCTTCGCTTGTTCTTTTGCTTTCTTTTCTTTTTTCTTTTTCACAAAGCCGAAATACGCCGGGGCCGTCGCCTTTTCGATCAGCGGGCAGGCGATGTTCATCAGCAGGATGGAGTAGGAAACGCCCTCCGGCAGCGAGCCGTACAGGCGGATCACCGAGGTGAGCAGGCCGCAGCCGATGCCGAAGACGATCTTGCCCTTCAGGTTCACCGGGCTGGTGGCGTAGTCGGTGGCCATGAAGAACGCGCCCAGCAGCAGGCCGCCGCCCATCAGCTGGTAGGCGGTAAAGGCCAGGTTGAAGCGGGAGGCCAGCAGCATGAACACCGCCACGGTGCCGATATAAGAGAAGGGGATGGCGATTTTGATGACGCCCCGGATGAGCAGGTAGGCCGCGCCGATGAGCAGCGCCGCGGCGCACACCTCCCCGATGCAGCCCTGCCGTACGCCCAGGAACATCCTGAAATAAGAGGGCAGCTTGTCGGCCGCCTGATAAAGATGGATCTGACCGGTCAGGTCGCCCGACAGGTCAAAGCCGGACAGGGTGGCCAGCGGGGTGGCGGAGACGATGGCGTCCACGGATTTTGGCTCCGGGAAGTGGGTCATGGCGGAGGCGAAGGACACCAGCAGCACGATGCGGGCGGTGATGGCGGGGTTGGCGAAGTTCTGCCCCACGCCGCCGAACAGCTGCTTGACGATGACGATGGCCACAAAGGAACCGATCACGCACATCCACAGGGGGATGGAGACCGGCAGGTTGAAGGCCAGCAGCAGGCCCGTGACCACGGCGCTCAGGTCGCCCACCGTCACGCTCTTTTTCATTATTTTACGGGAGAGGTATTCAAACGCCACGCAGCTGCCAACGCACACCGCCATGACCAGCGCCGCGCGGAAGCCGAACACGGCGATCCCGGCGATGGCGGCGGGGCACAGGGCGATGATCACGTCGAACATCACGCCCGATACGGTGGCGGGCCCCTTTACGTGGGGCGACGCGCTGACGGTGAGTTTTGCGGTTTCGTTCATCATTTCACGCCTGCCTCCCTCATGATTTCCTTGGCCAGCCGCATGTGCTGCACCAGCGGCTCGCCCGCCGGGCAGGAATAGGCGCAGCTGCCGCATTCCATGCACACGGAAACGCCCAGCCTCGCCAGCTCTTCCGCGTCCCGTTTGTTGGCGTATTTTACGATCTGCGTGGGGATCAGCCCCATGGGGCAGGCCTCGTGGCAGCGGCCGCAGCGGATGCAGTCCCGCTGGGGCTTCAGCCCCACGCCGCGCCTGCTGAAGGCCAGCACGGCGTTGTTGCTTTTCAGCAGGGGCACGTCGATGCTCACCAGCGCCTGGCCCATCATGGGGCCGCCGGAGAGGATCTTATAGGGCTCCTCGGTAAAGCCGCCGCAGAAATCGATGATCTCCCGGATGCTGGTGCCGATGGGCACCCGCACGTTCATGGGCCTGCGGATGCAGTCGCCGCTGACGGTGACGGAACGGCTGGTAAGGGGTTTGCCGGTCTTTAAGTAGCGGGAGACAAAGGCGGCGCTGGCCACGTTCATGACGATGCAGCCCACGTCCGCGGGCAGGCCGCCCGCGGGCACCTTCCGGCCCGTGGCGGACAGCACCATCATCTTTTCCGCGCCCTGGGGATATTTCGATTTCAGCGTCATCAGCTTGACGATATCGCCCCGGTCGTTGTCCTCGTCCGCGATGGCCTTCAGCACCCGGATGGCCTCCGGCTTGTTGTCCTCCACGGCGATGACCACGTTTTTCAGGTCCAGCAGCTCCGCCAGCGTATACACGGCCCCCATGATGTTCCAGGAGTTTTCCAGGCATTCCCGGTAATCCACGGTGATGTAGGGCTCGCATTCCGCCGCGTTGACGATCAGCGTGTCGATGGGCTTGTCCGGGGGCGTGTTCAGCTTTACGTGGCTGGGAAAGCCCGCCCCGCCCAGGCCCACCAGGCCGGAGGCGCGTATGGCCGCGAACAGCTCCTGCCGGTTGGTCACTTTGGGCGGCCTCAGCCCCTCCCAAAGGGTCATCTGCCCGTCGGATTCAATGGTGACGGCAGGGGCGATACGACCGTTGGCCAGCTTCACATCCGCCACGGCGGTCACCGTGCCGGAGACGGAAGCGTGGATGGGGGCGCTGACGTATTTGTCGGAATCGCCCACCACCTGGCCCACGTCCACGTGGTCGCCCTTTTTGACGGTTGGCGCGCAGGGCGCACCGATGTGCTGCTGCATGGGCAGCACCACGCAGCGGGGCGGGGGCATCCGCACCGTTTCGCAGTCCGCGGTGATTTTGTTGTGCGCGACGTGAATGCCGCCCCTGCCTTTGGCAACGGCTTTCAGGATCGCGCCGGGAGAAGGGTGTGACATATGGTATCCTCCATTGGAGTAAAGTATTGGCTGTGGATACAGAGTTACCGGAACAGCTTCAGTTTCGCCAGCGCCGGCATGACGGCGTTCAGGATCACGCCGGTGAGCAGTCCGAAGCCCACCCCGCTGAGCAGCAGCACGGGCAGCCAGCTCAGGTACAGGGCGCTGCCCACCAGCGCGGAGGCGGCCGCCAGCTGCCCCAGGTTGTGGGCCACCGCGCTGAGGGCGGAAACCCCCGCGTAGCTCAGCCGGCGGTGTTTGATTTGCAGCAGAAAATACATGGCCAGCACGCTCAGCAGCCCGCCGCAAAGCGACAGCAGCGAGGCCGTCGGCCCTGCCGTCAGCAGCGTAAAGCCCGCCTTGACCGCCGCCACGGACAGCGCGGAGGGAAGCCCCAGCGAGGCGCAGGCAAACAGCACGGCGATATTGGAAAATCCCGGCTTGACGCCCGGGGGCAGCGGCAGGCCCGCCGTAAGGGTGGTTTCAAAAAAGGACATGGCCAGCGCCGCGGCCGCCAGCATGGCGGCGACGGCCAGCTTCGTCAGCTTTTTGCGTTTTTCGTTCATCATTATCCCGTCAGCGCGTCCGGCGCGTTCCTCGCGCGCCCGGTAACGCGGATCAGCGTTTCGTTGGGCAGACAGGCGGCGCTTTCGCCCGCCTTTGTCAGCTTACCCGCCCGCACGCACAGTTGATTGGGGCAGCCGGAGGCGCAAAAGGAGATGGCACCGGGCTCCACCGCCACGGTCACGCCGTTGTCCAGCGCGATGGTATAGGGCTCCCGGACGGCGGTCAGGTCCACGGTCTCCACGGTCTGCCGGCCGACGATGATCTCGGCCGTTGCCCCGTCCGTTCCGCCGAGCAGCGCCAGCAGCCCCGCGGCCGCCAGAACCGCCGCCGCGGCGATCAGATCCGCCGGACGGAGGAACCGTTTCAGTTTATTCTTCATAGGTTTTTAATGTAAAGCTGTCGTCGGTCAGGGTGAAGGCGTCCTTCAGCCCGTCCGTTACATAGTACTCTTTGTTCTGATAGACAAAAACCGCCTCCGCGCCGAAGCTGTTCAGCCAGCGCAGCGTTTCCCCGTTCAGCCCGTTGATGAAGCAGGCGGTGGAAAGCGCGTCGCTGTTGATGCCGGAGGTGGCGTATACGGTCACGGAGACCAGATCCGTCTCCACCGGATAGCCGGTAAGAGGGGACAGGATGTGGTGGTAGACGACGCCGTCTTCCGTGAACTGCTTTTCATAGCTGCCGGAGGTGGCGACAAAGCCGGTGTAATCGGGTTTGTCCGGTGTAAGGGACAGACTGGCAAAATAGTCGTTTGGCCCGCTGAAGGGATCCCGCACGCCGACCGTCCAGCTCTTTCCCTTTTTCGGCGTTCCGAACAGCAGCACGGAGCCGCCGAAGGAGACCACGGCGGAATAGGCTTTGGACTGCAGCGCGTCGCGGGCCTCGTCCAGCGCCACGCCCTTGCCGAAGGCGCCGGGGTCAATCTTCTGCCCCGGTCCCAGCACGATCGTTCCGTTGACGTCGTCGATCAACAGCCGCTCCAGCCCCACCGTTTCCTGTGCGGCGCGGAGCTCCTCTTCTGAGGGCAGACGGGGGTGGTCGGTGGAAAAGCCCCACAGCTGCGTGACCGCCCCTACGGTCACGTCCAGCGTTCCGTTCAGCATGTTGCACAGCATTACCATGTCGCCCAGCGTTTTGCGGGTAAAGGCGGAGGCGTTGGCGGAGCCCTTGGCGTTCACCGCGGAAATCTCGGAGGAGGGATCGGTGGCGGAAAGGCAGGCGTCCGCCGCGTTGACCTTTTCGGTGATGCGGTCGAACAGCAGGTCGGCGTCCTCCTTCGGGGCGTACAGCCTTGCGGTCAGCACGCTGCCCATGGCAAAGGCGGTGCGTTCTTCATAGGTGGCGGCGCAGCCGGTGAGCGCGCCGCACAGGGTCAGGGCAGCGCACAGCAGCGCGGCGGCGCGGAACAGGCGGTTACTTTTCATAGGGCTCCTTTGACCCGGCCGTCGGGAGCGGCGGACCGGCGATTTTATTCCATAAGTAATATCAGTATAGCAAAAAAAACCGTTCCCGTAAAGTACTTTTCCAAACTTTCTTGCAGGGATTTCTCCCGCTTCCTCCGTTTGCTTCCAAAAAAGGGGAGATTTTTCTGCAAAACCAGCTCCCCCGGCGGAGGGATTGATAATTTCAGAAATAATGCTTGTAATCCTCCGTTATATGTGATATTATTATTTATATATTTTATATAGCGGACGGTTTTTAAGGTTCATCAAAAGGTAGGGGCGTATAATTCCCCGCGTTACCGTTAATCCGAACGGAGGATCACCGTGAGCGACGCGAAAAACAGCGAAACTAAAAAGAAAGAGACCGGCGCGCCCGCGCAGCAGCCGCAGGGCGCCAGCGTCAATTATATCGACGAACTGAACAACGATGAGGAAGACCTGCGGGATATGAAGCTGGCGCAGGAGCGCGTTATCGCCCCGAAGGACAAACGGGTGCTGGCGCTGCTGGCCGCGCTGAACGTGCTGGTGTTCGGCGTCATCGGCCTGTTCCTGATCACCACGGGCAGCGCGAACGAGTACGATTCCATCAAGGGGGAATCCGCCTTTGACATGAAGACCCCCTATTACGACGCTTCCACGGTGCTTTCCGCCGAACCGGAGCCCGTTCTGGCAGAGGCCAGCTTTCCGGAGGGGATGCAGGAGAAATTCCGCCCGCTGTTTTCCGTCAACAACGATACGGTGGGCTGGATCCGCATCAACGACACCCCGGTGGATTACGTGGTTGTGCAAAGCGATACCAACTCCTATTATGAGCGCAAGGATTTCTATCAGGATTATTCCGTGCGCGGCATCATCTTTATGGATTACCGCAATATCCTTTGGGATACGGTGCCCGTCACCTCCAAAAACACGGTGCTGTACGGTCACCACATGGCCTCCGACGGCACGGTGTTCACCTGCCTGGAGAATTACACCGATCCGGAGTACTATAAAAAGCACCCGCTGATCGAGTGCGATACGCTTTACGCCGATTACCAGTGGAAGATCGTGGGCGCGTTCCTGAACTACCCCAACGATCCCGCGGACGGTGACGACCTGTTCTATTACTGGTACACGGATTTTTCCGACGACAACACCGTGGCCTTCGCCAACGAGGTGGCCAGCCGCAGCTTTTTCGTGAACCCCTCGGTGGACGTGCAGCCCACCGACCGGTTCCTGACCCTTTCCACCTGTACCTATATGCTGGACCGCGGCTCCCGCGTCAACGCGCGTTTCGTGGTGGTGGCCCGGCAGGTGCGGCCGGGGGAAAGCGCGGCGGTGGACGTGGAGAAGGCCTACGCCAACGACGGCCGCCGGATGCCGCAGCTGTGGTATGATATCCACGACGAGGACAACCCCTATGCGGACGTGCCGATCTGGCAGGCGTGGTAGGAAATCAGCGGTTGGTGGTCAGTGTCAGTGGACGGATGATAAATGGAGATTGGAAGGGAAGGAGAACGCGATATGACCAATGACGGCGCAGGCAGCGGAAGAGGGCCCGCCGACCGTTTTCAGGATGATTCCGTTGACGAGATTCTTTCGGGGATCCTGAACAAAGACGGTTCTTTCAATGAGGAATTCGACGCGCTTCTGACAAAATATCTGGGCGAGGACGCGGCGCACGTGGCGTCGCTGCGGGGCGTGGATCTGTCCAGCCGGGTGGATGAGCCCCGTCCGCGCCAGCATGTGGAATATGAGGATCCGGACGATCCCTACGGCTACGGCCCCAGCCGCCCCGGCAGGGACGTGGACCGGCGCATTGCGGACAAAATGCCGGAGGACGTGCGCTACGTTTACACCGAGGCGGCCTCGCAGGCGCAGCGGCCGGAGTTTACGGCCACCGGCGGCGTGCGTTACCCCGCCATGGGCGTGGGCGATTCCGAGGAGCGCGTGGTTTACGACGCGGAATGGGAAGAGCGCGCCCGGGAGGAGGCGGCGCGGCTGCAGCGCGTCCGGGAGGACCGGATGCTGCGGGGCGACAGCACCTACGTGCGCTCCTTTGTGGCCGGCGGCAGGCCCATGCGCGGGCGGTCGCCCTTTATCGACCCCCTTTCCGCCGACGACGATTTTGACGACCCCTACCGCGGCGACGCGCGGAGACAGAACGGCGGCAACTCTTTTTTTCAGGAAGGTCCTCCCGCAAGACAGGCAAGAAATAAAGCGGGCCGGCAGCGCGGCTCCGCGGGCGGAAGGACCGGATCGGCAAGAACAGCCCCGCGCGGCGCGGGCGGAAGAGAGGACGTCTTCGAGTCCTTTTCCGATTCCTACGAAATGGCGGAGCGGTCCCGGGCGGCATGGATGCAGCCGGATGACGAATCCTCCTCCGGCAGAAGACGCCGCGGCGACCGGCGGCGCGATCAGCTGCCCCGGATCACCAGCACCCTGCGGGACGATTATGACAGCATGAGCGGATTGACGGAGGACTACGGCAGCCCGCCCCGCCGGGAGCCGCCTCCCCAGCTACGGGAAGAGCCGGAGCTGGACCCCCGCGGCGAGCGTTTTGCGGCGGCGTTCCACCGGAATCATCCGGAAGAACTTCCCGAAGAGGAGGAGCCGCAGCCCAGCCGGGTGGACCCCCGTGCGCTGGAGCAGGCGCGGGAACAGCGGCAGGGGCTCCGCTCCACCGTTTCCGAAATCGTGGATAAGTACGACAGACGCAGCGAGGAAGAGGCCCAGGCCCGCGAAAAAGCGCTGCGGGAGGAAATGGAGCGGCAGGAGGCGGAGCGCACCGCGCGCGAGAACTTTCTGAACAGCCTTTCCAGCGAGGTGGCCACCGCGCTGGACGAGGAAAACGGCGAGGAGGAGCAGCCGGAGGAGTATGACGATCTCACCGGCGCCACCGGCGGGCGGTACGTGCCCGGAACGGACGCGCTGAAAGCCTTTGCGGCGGCCCACAGCGGCGGCAATGAAGGCGACGGAAGCGGCGGGACGCCGGAGGGCGAGGACCCTCCGGAGGAGCCGGCGGCGCCTGATTACAGCATCTATCTGGATCCCATCACGGAACCGGAGGAGGGGACCGGCGAAACCGGCGAACCCTCCTGACGGCGGCTTGTGACGCCGGGGCGGTTTGCCCACCCAAGCGCCGGTTCCAGGCCCGCATTGCGCAAGCGATATTACAGTACAAAGGACAGATAACGTGAAGTACCACACCATCAACAGTTTTGACGAGCCCGCGCGGGTGTTCAAACGCGCCGGCGCGCCGGAGGAGATCGAGATCCCCGCTACCATCGCGGAGTCGATCCGGCTCTATTTCAAAAGAAAGTTTTCCGCGGAAGGGCGGCGGCGCTTCCGCACCGATCATTTCCCCGTCAAGGGCGACAGCGCGAAGGAGGTCATCCGCAAGATCGTCAGGGCGGTGGCGTTCCTGCTGATCGTGGCCGGGCTGCTGTATTACGTCTACTATTACCACAATTACCGGCAGCGGGTGGCCCAGTACGGCAAGCTGACCGGTATCGTGAACGAGTATATCGACGTGCCGGAGGTCAAGCTGGACAAGGCCTGGAACGACATCAAGAGCAAATATCCCGCGGTGACCTTCCCGGAGGGGATGAACATCAAATACGCGCCCCTGTACGCCATCAATCAGGACGTGGTGGGGTGGCTGTCCATCCCCAATACCAACATATCCACGGTCCTGCTGCAAAGCGAATACAGCGATTATTATCTGTATAAGGATATCTTCCGCGAGACCAGCCGCTACGGCAATCCCTTTGTGGATACCAATTGCCGCATCGGCCCGGACGGCACCAGCAAGCAGATCATCATCTACGGGCACAACACCCACGACGGGCTGATGTTCCATCAGCTGACCAAGTATATGGATGTGGAGGGCTACCGGAACGCGCCGGTCATCCAGCTGGATACCCTTTATGAATCCAGCCAGTGGAAGATCTTCGCGGTAATGCTGACCAACTCCACCTCCGATATGAACAACGGGGAAGTGTTCACCTACCTGTATCCGGATTTCTCCTCCGAGGCCTCTTTCCTCTCGCTGGTGCGTGATATCCGCGCCCGCTCCATGATCCATACGGACGTGGACGTGCAGGGAGGGGATACGATTTTGACGTTATACACCTGCTATCAGAACATTTTCAAGGGCGGCCGTCTGGTGGTGTTTGCCAGAAAGGTGCGCGACGGCGAAAGCGCGGCGGTGGATACGTCAACGGCCTATTACGATTCGTCCGCTATTTTCCCGCAGGCTTATTACGACGCGATGGGATATTGAGGGGGCAGCAATGAATATCAGAATCTTTTTAGTCAATAACGAAAAAAACAATTACGCCGCGCGCCTGGCGCCGGAGCTGGCCTTTCTGTTTGAAGGGCAGCTGCCCTCGGAGGGCGGCGTGCGGTCGTACCGGTCCCTGCGCGACGCGGCGGACGACGTGGCGGCTGCCTTCTTGGATTCCCACGCCATTCTGTTTCTGGCGGAGCCGGCCAGGCTGGCCGAGACCAAAAAGCTGCTGGCCGCTTCCGTGGGGCTGACCCTGCGCTGCGACAGCGCCCTGCTGGAAAAGGCCTCGGCGACGCGCAACTCTTTGGCAGGGGAGCATTCCGATTTCGCCGTCACCCATGCCTACGTGCCGGAAAACGGCCGCGCGATCGTATGTGAGGACGGGCTGTACGCCGGTTTTTCCGTCACCGCCGGCAACCAGACGATTCTGGTGCTGCCGCTGGAGCGGGGCCGTACGGAGCTGCTGCTGGAAAAAGAGGTGATCCCGCAGCTCAACGCCTCCTATCTGATCCGCGTGGATATGGGCGCCCTGAAGCGCTATCACGCCCGGCGGCTGGCGGCCGTCTGCGAGGAGCAGGACCTGCGCATTGCCGTGGCGGGTACCAACACCGCCGATTTCTTTACGGATTACCTCTCCTCGGAGCCCACCCTTGCCGACCGCATCATCCTTTCCGGCAAGGCGGAAAAGCGCGGCTCCCTGTCCCCGGCGGATTATGTGGTCAATCTTTCCATCACCGCCGCGGAATTCTACGGCACCCCCTACGGCGTGGCCATTTCCAACGCGTTTTATTCCGGCAGCAATCCCTCCGGGGAAAAGCTCATCTATCTGGCCATCACCAACGAGTATGAGACCTCGTTGCGGGAGGTCCGTTCCCTGCCGGGGGAGGAGATCCCCTCGCTGCTGTCCCGCTGCTGCGGCGACCTGTGTACCTTTATCAGCGATATCGCGGGTACGGACGCGGGCAACCGGGAGGTGTCGCGGGTCAACGAAAAATCCCTGACCTCTCAGTATAAGGTCATCATCGCCCTGGTGGCGGCGCTGGTGGCGGGGCTTGTCCTCTTTGCCGGCCTGTTTTTCACGCTGCACGGCTATACCCTTAAAACCTGGGCGGCCAACGCCTGGAGCGCGGTCTTCCCGGGCAGCAAACCCATCTTCACCTCGGAGGCGGAAACCACCACCGGGGAGGTGACGGAAAGCGTAGTGGCCACCACCAACAAAATCTCTCTGACCTCCGTCACGGCGCAGGATACCGCGGCGGCTACCACCGCCGGGGCTGCTTCCGCGTCCGCCTCCGCGTCGCGTTCTTCCTCGTCGGGCTCCGGTTCGTCGGGCTCTGATTCCTCCGGCGGCAGCGCGGCTACCCGCGCGCCGACCACGGCGGCCCCCACTACGGCGGCGCCCACCACGGCCGCGCCCGTTACGGTCCCGCCCACAACGGCGGTCGCGCCCCCCGCTTCGGAAACGCCCACCTCCGAAACGCCCGTTTCTGAGGAGACGCCCTCCGGCGAAACGCCGAGCGAGGAACCCACACAGCAATCTTCCGGAACCGAAAACAATGAAGGCTCCGGTGAACAGGAGGAAGGCAACTGACCGACCGGCTGGGCAGGCGGTTTACGGCCGTCCCCGCTGTTCGGGCTTTGCCGGACAATACAATGATGAAAAAAAAGCTTATCAAACTGACGGCGCTGCTGGCGGCGCTGGTACTCATGGCGCAGCTGTTTGCCCTGTCCGCGTTCGCGTTGAAGGCGGCCTTTTTGGGCGACGTGAACCTGGACGGCGCGCTGGATCCCGGCGACGCCCGTCTGGCGCTGCGCATCGCCATCGGGCTGGAGGGCGCTTCCACCGCCCAGAAGAAGCTGTCCGACGTGGATTCCGACAAGGAGATCACCCCCGCCGACGCGCGGCTGATCCTGCGGGCGGCCGTGGGGCTGGAGGCGGCCTTCCGTATTCAGTTCGTCTTTACGGACGCGGAGCTCAACGACGGTCCCGAAAAGCCCACCCCCACGCAGCCCACGCCTTCGCAGCCCTATCCGCAGGTGCCCGACGATTCCAAGCCGGAGCAGGGCGGTACCCAGACGCCGCAGACCGGCACGGTGCCGAAGCCTGTGGCAAGCACCCAGTCCGGCACGTTCACCTTCGTCTCCTACGGCTGGGGCGACGGCGTCGGCATGCCCCAGTACGGCGCGGTGAGCCTGGCCAAATCGGGCTATTCCTGCGAGCAGATCCTGAAGCACTACTTCACCGGCGTGAAGATCGTCACCAATACCGACTATCCGGAGACGACGGATTACCTGGGCGAGTACTGCAATACGGATGAACTGATCGCCCGGATGGTCTACATGGAGATGTACGGCATTGTGGACGACAATCCCTCCGTGGCCGTGGAGGCGCTGAAGGCCCAGGCCGTCTGCCTGTTCACGCTGCTGAAATACCACTCCTTCTCCACCGCCAACCGGTATGAGATCGGCGTGGCCTCCGGCAAATCCTATTCGTCCCTGCCGGAGATCCTGAAAAACGCCGTCCGCTCGGTGCGCGGGCAGTACCTGACGCTGGAGAACTCCGCCAACAACGCGCCCATTCAGGCGCTGTACGGGGCCATCTCCGCGGGGCGTACCGCTTCCGCCAAGGACGTGTGGGGGGAGGATTATCCCTACCTGCAGTCCGTCAGCAGTCCCCTTACCACGGACAGCCCCAGCTTTTCCAATACCTTCTATTTCTCCAAAGAGCAGATGCGGGATATCATCAAGAGCTACGACAGTTCCATCGTCCTGCAGGACGATCCCTCCCAGTGGATCAAAATCGTGTCGCACTCCGCCTCCATCGACGCGGACCGGGGTTATGTGACGAAGATCCAGGTGGGCAACAAGGTGCTGGACGGCTATTTCGGCTTCTGCGACGGCATGATGCGCAGTTACTTCTGGAGCACCCGGTATTTCAACTCCAGCACCTGCTTCTGTGTGATGTATACGCCGTGATACGCGCCTGCGCGTTCCTGCGGTCCTGAAAAGCATGTCCGCGCGGGGCAAAGGTCCCGCGCGGTTTTCGGATAAGGGGGAAAAATTCTTGGACAGAGAGAGAATCGAAAACGCCGTGCGGGAGATCCTGCTGGCGGTAGGGGAGGACCCGGACCGGGAGGGCCTGGCGGAGACTCCCTCCCGCGTGGCGCGGATGTATGAGGAGATCTTCAGCGGGCTGAAGACCGATCCGGAGCAGTTTCTGAAAATCTTTTCGGAGGAAAAGAACGACGAAATGGTGGTGGTACGGGATATCCCGTTGTACTCTATGTGCGAGCACCACCTGCTGCCCTTTGTGGGCAAGGCCCATATCGTCTATATCCCCGGGGAGGGCAAGGTGATCGGCCTTTCCAAGCTGGCGCGGATCGTGGACTGCTTTGCCCGGCGGCCCCAGATCCAGGAACGGCTGACCTCCCAGATCGCCGATTTCCTGATGGACCGTCTGGAACCGCGTGGCGTCGCCGTGCTGATCGAGGCAGAACACCTCTGCATGACCATGCGCGGCGCCCGGGCGGCCGGCGCCGTCACCAAAACCTCCGCCCTGCGGGGCGTGATGAAAAGCGACGCCCGCACCAGGGCCGAGGCTATGTCGTTGTTGGTTTAGAGGGAGTAGGGAGTAGGCAGCAGGGGAGAACCTGAGTGGGGGCGACTTCCGACTGCACATGATACAATTCCACTTGAGAGGTGAGACCTATGGCAGTACCGCTGGCCGACAGGATGCGGCCGAAAACGCTGGATGAGATCGTCGGGCAGCGACATCTGTTCGGGGAGGGCTGCGTCCTGCGCAATATCATTGAATCGGGCCGCATTCCGAACCTGATTTTCTACGGCCCCTCCGGCACGGGAAAGACCACGGTGGCGCGGATCATTGCCGCCTCCGCCAAAAAGCGGCTGCATATCCTCAACGGCACCAGCGCCTCGCTGAACGACGTGCGGGATGTGATCGGCGAGATCAACACCATCGCCGCCCCCAACGGCCTGCTGCTGTATCTGGATGAGATCCAGTATTTCAATAAAAAACAGCAGCAGTCC
>CAMJYF010000014.1 GCA_946409885.1 uncultured Clostridia bacterium
CCAAAAACGGGGGCCGTCGGTTCATCCGCGGCTGCTGCCGCGGCATCGGCGCCGTTATAGCCGGATCTTCGTCCTTTTCACAGAAACGGGATCGGAAAGGGTTGCCCGGCGCTTCCCCGCGCCGTTTTCCTTTCGACGGCTTTACTATACCGTGCGGTTCTTAACTGTTCCTTAAATTGGCAATCTTTTTTGATTTTTTGTCGGCGGGTCTCCGTTTACGGCGCCGGGCGCTTTTTTTGGCCGGGCAGGCGGTCCGCCAGCTGGGAAACGAGGATGGCGGCAAAGAGGATCACACAGCCGGCGATCTCGTTGCCGGTCATGCGCTCATGCAGAAAGACAGCGCTGCACAGTACGCCGAAGACGGATTCCGTGCAGAGGATGATGGAGGCCACGGTGGATTCGGTGTATTTCTGCCCCACCACCTGAAAGGTGTAGGCCAGGCCGCAGCTGAGCACGCCGGTATACAGCAGCGGGAACAGGCATTCCTTCAGGGCCGCCGCGGAGGGGGATTCAAACAGGAACATACACACGCAGGAGATGGCCCCGCACACCGCGAACTGCACGCAGGAGAGCTTGACCGTATCGGAATCCGCCGCCACCCGCTCCGTCAGCAGAATGTGGCAGGCAAACAGCACGGCGCACAGCAGGGTGAGCAGATCCCCCCGGTTGACGCCGGAAAAGCCCGCGTCCGCCACGCACAGAAAGTACAGGCCCACGCAGCCCGCCGCCACGCAGCCCCAGGTGACCGCGGGCACCCGCTTGCCGAAAAACAGGCCGATAAAGGGCACAAAGAACATATAAAAGGCGGTGATAAAGGCGATCTTGCCCGGCTGGGAGTATAAAAACGCGAACTGCTGGCAGTTGCTGGCCGCGCACAGGGCCAGCCCCATCAGCGCCCCGCTGCGCAGGGCCTTCCGGTCGGCGGCCCGCTTTTGTTCTTTGGTGGGCGCGCCGGGTCTGCGGGCGGTAACGGCGTCTTTGATGAGGATGACAGGCGCCAGCACCGCCGCGCCGATGAGCATCCGTATGCCGTTGAAGGTGAAGGGCTCCACGCTTTCCATGCCCATGCTTTGGGTGACGAAGGCGGAACCCCAGATCACCGCCGTGAGGAACAGGATCAAAACGCCTTTCAGCTGCGTTTGTTTCATGATTGCCAATCCTTTGCTTTGATTTTTTCACATTATAGGTGTCCGCGTGGGCAAAATCAATACCCGGCCTGTAAATTTTTTGGAAAATTTTGCGGAAGGATTGAAAGTTGCCGCAAAAAAAGGTACTATATAGCCGGATCGTATGATAACACAAAAAAACGGAGCGTTTACCTGAAAATGCGTCAAAAGAAAAAGACCCCCAAAAAGCAGGCGGTGGAGATCGTCGTGCTGTCCTTCCTGATCGCGCTGTTTGGCGGCGCGATTTTGCTGATGACCGTTCCCTCGCCGCAGATCCTGCTGGAGGGAAAGCCCACGGAGCGCGTGGACGTGTTCGCCACCTATACGGACGCGGGCGCTTCCGCCAGATTTCTGTTCTTTGATATCTCGGACCGGATCGTAAGCAGCGAAACGGTGGATACCTCCCGGCCGGGGCGGTATCAGATCCGGTACGCCGTTTCGGTCTTTCTGAAGGACGCCGCCGTCTTCCGCACGGTGGAGGTGGTGGACCGCACGCCCCCCGTGGTGACGCTGGTGGGGGACAGCGAGCTGCGGCTGGAGGACATACGGGACTTTTCCGACCCCGGCGCCACGGCGCAGGACAACTACGACGGGGATCTCTCCTCGTCGGTCACCCTGTCCCATACCGAAAAGAAGATAGAAAAAGGAGAAGACGCCGGCGGCACGGAATACACCTATACCTATTCGGTGCTGGACAGCTCCGGCAACACGGGCTTTGCCACCCGCCGGGTGCTGGTGCTGGACAAGACCCCGCCCGTTATCACCCTGCGCGGCGAGGAGACCGTCACGGTGATGCTGGGCCAGCCCTACGAGGAGCAGGGCGCCGCCGCGGAGGACGCGGTCTCCGGCGAAGTGGAGGTGAGCGTTTCCGGCAGCGTGGATACGGGCACGGAGGGCGAATACGCCGTCAGATACACTGCCGAAGACGAGGCGGGCAACACGGCGGAGGTGATCCGCAAGGTACGGGTGAAAAAGCCCCTGCCCGCCGTCAGCCAGGGCCAACCCCTCACGCCCGGCGGCTCCTACGTGGCCCTTACCTTTGACGACGGCCCCTCCGGCAACACCACCGCTGTGCTGGACGTGCTGCAAAAATACGGCGTCAAGGCCACTTTCTTCATCCTCAACTATTCGGAATCCCAGATCCCGCTGCTGAAGCGCATCGTCAACGAGGGCCACACGCTGGCCATCCACTCCTATTCCCACGACTATTCCGCCATTTACACCTCCGCGGACGCCTATATGAACGGCGTATATACCATGCGGGACAAGATTTTGCGGGATACCGGCTACAGCGCCACCATCCTGCGCTTCCCGGGCGGCAGCTCCAACACCGTCAGCAGAAGCTACTGCTCGGGGGTGATGACCCGTCTGGCCAAACGGACGGCGGAGGAGGGCTACACCTACTTTGACTGGAACGTGGACAGCGGCGACGCGGACGGCAACTGCATGTCCAAGGATTATCTGGTGAAAAACGTGAAAAACGGCCTGCGTCAGGGCCGGGTGAACGTGGTGCTGATGCACGACGCCGCCCCCAAGACCACCACCCCCCAGGCGCTGCCGGAGATCATCGCCGACGCGCAGGCGAAGGGGTATACGTTCATCCCCCTGTCCTCCTCCGTGCCCCCGGTGCATCACGGCATCAACAATTAAGGCATACTTTTTTGATCCTGCACTTGCTTTTCCGTTTTTCCTGCGATATAATAAAAATGTATTATTATCTGTACCGCACAGGAGGTATCTCATGAAACGTACGTTCCAAAGACTGCTCTGCGTGATCCTTTCTTTCCTGCTGCTGACGGGGATGGCCGCCACGGCCTCCGCGGACGAGGTGCGGCGCGTCTCCTGCTCCATGTATGCCGACGGCGCCACGGGGCGCGGTTTCTGCTGGTTTACGGCGGAAAAGAGCGCTTCCGACCTGCAGCTGGTGGCCAAGGCGGATTTTACCAGCGACTTCGCCAACGCCAAAACCTATTCCGGCAAGGCGACGCTCTACCGCCAGCAGTATTCCCATAAGGTGTCCGTCGCCGATCTGTCCCCCGGCACGGAATACTACTACCGGGTGGGCGACGCGGCCAAGGACCTGTGGAGCGACGTCTGCTCCTTTGTCACCGACGACCGGGACGACAGCTTTTCCTTTATCACCGTTGCCGACGTGCAGGCCAGCAGCGACGAAAACTTCGCCCACGCCGCCCTTACCATGAAGGCCGCCATGGAGACCCTGCCGGAGGCGGAATTCAACGTGAACCTGGGCGACTACGTCAACGACAACACCAACGAGGAGTGGGACTGGTTCTTCAAGAACTTCGCCTTTGCCAACGAGACCATGACCCACGTGCCCGTGGCGGGCAACCACGACGGCAACATCACCAACAAGCTGAACACCTTCTGCTTCCAGAACACCTTCTGCCTGGATGAATCCGTCAACCGCTCCACGGAGGGCGTGTACTACTCCTTCGATTACGGCAACGCCCACTTCGCGGTGCTGAACACCAACGACATGTACCCCATGAGCCAGGCCCAGCGCAACTGGCTGGTGAACGATATGTCCGCCTCCCACGCCATGTGGAAGATCGTGCTGATGCACCGGGCCAGCTACTCCGCCGGCAAAAACATCAACAAGCCGGATACCATCGTCATGCGCGAGGTGCTGATGCCCCTGTTCGACTGTCTGGATATCGACATGGCCTACGCCGGGCACGACCACATGTACCTGCGCACCACCCAGGTCTACAAGGACAAGGCCGTGGAGGGCGTGGAATACGTCACCGAGAATTACAAGGGGACGGAGACCACCTTCGCGGTGGACCCGGAGGGCACCGTCTACGTGATCCCCTCCACCGCCGGCACCAAGCGCTACAACGTGAACGAGAACGCCATCAAGCCCATTCTGGACGTGGCGGACGTGTATTTTTCCACCAGGAGCGAATATGAAAACGGCGGCGGCTGCTTCTGCACCACCGAGATCGACGGCGGAAAGCTGGTCTATAAAGCCTACGTGGTCAACGACGACACCCAGGCCGTAAAGCTGGTGGATACCTACGCCATCAGCAAATCCGCCCCCGGCGAAGTAAAGGAGATCGATCTGGATCAGTCCCTGTTTTCCACCATTCTGGCCTGGTTCGCGGATTTCGTCATCGCCGTTTCCGGCATGATGCTGGAATACGTAAAGCTGCTGTTCCAGGTGATCGCCAAATAACCGCCCCTTCCCCGCGCGAGAATAATTCATCACGGATCATTGTGGGAGTTGAGAGGAACAAAGCGGGAGTTGCGAGGCACCCGTAGCACGGAGCCTCAGCTCCGTCTTCTGTTGGCGCGCCGCAGGCGTATAATGTAGCGCGGCTCCGTGAGCCGCAATCTCGCCTGCCGGCTCAGGCATCGCTTCTGCTTCGCAGAGGTGTCCACTGGACACCCGCGACGCAACGCGATTCCGATTATTAAACGTTAATTATGTTTTTACGTTCAATAAAAGCAACTTCTTCCCTGAACCGCCTTCGGCGGGGCGGCTCACGGAGCCGCGCTACGGGGTTCGCGTCGCCTCGACAAATCCCTGTTTGCCGTTATCCCACAATAATCCCTGCTGAATCAAAAAAAGCCCCGCTGCCGACCGGCCGCGGGGCGAAGTTTGTTTTATGTCACATTCTGCCGAACAGGTGCGCGAAGAAGTACAGGATGCGGTGCAGGAAGGAGACGATGCGCTGCAGGAAGGAGCCGTCGTGGTACTGATGGCAGTAGGGGCAGATCTGATCCGCCGGGATCAGCTGCTCACCGCAGCGGGCGCACTGGCCCTGGCCGTTGGCGGCGGTATGGCCCAGCGCCGGGATTGTCACCGGGTCTGCCGTCTCCACGGTTCCGGTGGCGTCCGTAAAGTGCAGGCCGCACAGGGGGCATTCATAGTAGCCCAGTCCGGTTCCGGTGCAGGTGGGGGCCGTTACAGTGACAAGGACGGGATTGTGAGCGTGGTCCTCCGGGTTCAGCTCCAGCCGCATTTCGGGGCCCGCGTCGGTAAGGAAGGCCGTTTTGATGCCGGAAAGGGTCCTGCCGGAGCGCAGGCCGGCGTCGGCGCCGGTGCCGTAGAGGGGCAGATCCAGCGTATCGCCCAGGGCGGAGAAGGTTTCGGTCCACACGGCACTGTCAAAGAAGGGGGCGGAGGTCAGCACCTTTTTGTTGGCGCCGGTAAAGGCCAGGGAACCGTCGGAGGCGGTCTCCGGGAACAGCGCCGTCAGGCCGGGGTGGTGGCCGGCGTTGTTCACCGTGTTGTCCAGCAGGCCCTTTTCCATCACGGCGTCGTCCACGTGCCAGAAGAGAAGGCCGCCGTTTTCGGTGTCAAATTCCTCCGTCATGGGGGCGTTCCACTTGTCGGGCACGCGGTTTTCCACCAGATAGTATTCCTCCGGGTTCTGGGTGGGGATGCGCAGCACGCTGTAACTGTCGTTTTCCGCGTAATTCTGGGCCGATACCGTATACACGCCGGAATCGCCCGCCGTTTCCGGGGTCACCCAGCCCAGCGCCACGCGGCTCCAGGCGTCCAGCGGGCAGGGGATCCATTCGCCCTCCTCCGTCGGGGTGCTCCAGGCGTCCATGCACATCAGGCTCAGGCAGCCCACGTCGTATTTGCCCCATTCATGGGAGGTATTGTAATTGGTCTCATACAGATCCGGCAGGCCCAGGTAGTGGCCCAGCTCATGGGCCATCACGCTGGTGGAGTTCTGGGCGTCGGTGTCGTCCGTTTCGGCGATGGCGATGTAGGAGCTGACCTGTACACCGCCGATCACCGGCACCTGGGCGTCAAACTCATAATCCTCGATCAGCTCCGCCAGGGACCAGGCGTGGGACCACAGATAGGCGCTGTTGCCATGCTCGTAGGAGACGGAGGAGGCGGCCTCGTAGCCGGCCACCACAAATCCCACAGCCAGCTCGTCCGTGGTGATCGCGCCGTCCTCATTGGCGTCATAGGCGGCAAAATCGATCTGGTCGCCCGCCGCTTCCAGCGCCGCGGTGAAAGCCTCCAGCAGGGTGCGGTTGGCGAGGATATCCTTTTTGCTCATGTAGGCGTCCTCCAGCCGCCAGTCGCTGTGGGGCAGGTCCACGCTCACGTGGATCACGCCGTCGCCGGCGGCGTCGGCCGCGTTGGTGTTGCCGCTCACGCCAAACGCGGAGCTCTCCCGCGCGGGGGTAAAGGTGAACTGGCCAAGGGACATGTCGGTGTAGAATTCCGCCAGGGAGCTGTCCCTGCGGAAAATGGTGCTGCCCCAGTCAAAACCGTCGTTGTAGGGCAGGTCGTTGAAGCCCACCACGATCACGGCCAGGGGCAGGTCGGTGACGGCGGGGTCCAGCGATGGCGCGCGCATGGGGCCGTTGTTGCGCTTGGCGGCGGTTTCGGACAGGTCCGCCAGCGTCAGCAGCGGGCCGGGGTGGGATTTGCAGCCCCGGGCGCTTTGCGCCTCTTTGGCGGAGGGCGCGGCCAGGGACGTGAGGGTGAGCAGCAGCGCGCAGGCAACCGCGCACAGGGTCATCAGGAGCCAACGGATGGAGTGTTTCATAGGGGACCTCTCTTTCTGAAAAAAAGTATTTTAATTTTTATCAAGTAAAAAACGGGGTCTTATCATGGTAGCGCGGCACCTCAGTGCCGCTATTGGCATAAACAACTTATGCGTAGCACGGCGTATTACGCCGTCAGAACCCTTCTTTTTAATGCCGGTGTTGTGAAAACGCGATATTCCACGGATATCATTCTGTTACGCCGTGTTGCCTGAAGTAACTTTTTCCTCATAGCGGCACTGAGGTGCCGCGCTACCGCCAACGGGCCGCGCCGTCAGCGCGATGACGAAAGCCGCAATACCGTTTCCACATATTCCCGGAAGCAGAAGGCGGTCAGCACTGTGGCGCAGTCGTTGTACCGTTTCATTTTCGCGGCAAGGGCCTCTTTTCCCTGCCCCGTTTGCAGCAGCGCAAGGGCGGCGTCCAGGATCTCCGCCATCCGGTCATATTTGGCCAGCCACTCGGCCAGCTCCGTGAACAGGGGGCCGGTCCGGGTCCGCAGCAGGTCGGCGGAACGGCGGACGCGGGCGGTGTAGTCCGCGATCACGGCCATGGCTCCGTTCAGATCGCCGGTCTCCAGCAGCAGCCCCGCGCGGCCGAAGGCCTCGCCCATCAGGCGGGAGTTTTCGTCCTTCAGGCAGGAGGTGCGCAGGTGGTCCGCAAACAGGGTAAAAGCCTCCCGCACATCCTCCTCCGGCAGCAGCTCCGCCAGCGCGTCGGCAAAGGCGGCCTCCGGGTCGTAGCCCCGCGGGTCCGCCATGTAGCGGAAGGCGGTGGCCAGGGCGAATTTGCCGCTTTCATAGTATTCCATGCAGTTGGAGACGATCCCCTCCGCGTACCGGTACAGCTCCGGCTCCCGGCCGATCAGCGGGCCGATGTGCATCTCCTTGAACATCTCGGCGTCGTTCACCGGGTAGTTGTCCCAGTACAGGGGTTTGTGACCGGTGGCCTCGTAAAATATCTGCGCCTCCCGGCAGGTCAGCTCTTTGGAGCAGATATCCGCGCCGGTAAAGAACAGCAGCACGTCTTCCGGCAGCGCCTTCCCCAGCCGGGTGATATAATCTTCCGTGCCCTTTCCGTGGTACTGGGTAGGGCATACAACAAGGCGGACCGATCCGTCCATCGCCCGCAGCCGGGCAAAGCAGTCCCGGCACAGGTCGATATGGGCCTCTACCGTCTCCCCGAACCGCTCCCGGTCCGCCGGGTGGAACAGGTCCGCGGGAATATCGTCCAGCAGCAGGCCGAAATCCCGCACGCCGACGGCGTAGAGGGAGGCAAGCTTTTCCTGCAGCGCGTCCCGGTCCGCCGGGTCGGCATAGCGCATGCTCAGCCCCGGCGCCACGCACCAGAACAGGGCCACGTTGTTGGCGTCGGCCTCCGCCTTCAGCGCCCGCAGCCGCGCAAGCTCCTGCGGCGGATAGGGCTCCCGCCACAGCCGGCGGTGATAGGGGTCGTCCTTGGGGGCGTAAAAACAGGCGTTGGCCCCGTGGGCGGCGGCAAATCGCAGCATATCCAGCCGCTGCTCCTGCGTCCACGGTCTGCCGTAGAAGCCCTCGATATAGCCCCGGATGCGAAAGCGGTCCGTCGGCACGAGAAATCACCCCTTTGTCATTGAGAAAAACGCGGGAAGCGGCTCCCGTTTTTCATCTTTCATCTTTCCGCTTTCATCTTTCATCTTTCCGCTTTCATCTTTGCCAGATGCGACGTGTTATTGATGTACGCAAACACCGTGTCCCCGAAGGGGTTGGTCCCGGGCCGGTAGAATTTCACCCGGGTGACGCCGGTGTTGCCAAGGTCGATATCAAATTTGGGCATCTGTCCCTTCAGGCCGCAGATCCGGAAGATAAAGTACGTGAGGAAGGCGGCGTGAGAGACCACGGCGATTTTCTGCCCCCCGGCATGGTGGGCGCGGAGGTAATCGATGGCCGCCTGCGCCCGCTCCAGCACCACGGGGTCCGGCTGGTCCGGCGTGCCGTTGATCCGCCGGGCGGCTTCAAAGCCCTCCGCCATGCGGCAGCCGAGGGAAAGCGCCTGCAGGGCCTCCACCGTCTGCCCCTCGTAGTCGTCGGAAACGCCCTGCTCCGTCAGCAGGGGCAGCAGCCGCAGGGGCCTTTTTGTCGGCTGGTGGGTCAGCAGGCCTTCCGCAGTCATCACCGCCCGGCGCATGGCGCTGGCATAGACGGCGGCAAAATCCACGCCCGCCAGCCACTGGCCCAGCAGCTCCGCCTGCAGCTGTCCTTTGACCGTCAGGGGAGGGTCCTCCCGCAGGTCGAAGGGGGCGGCCTCGCCCGTCAGCCCCACGTTGCCGCGGCTTTCCCCGTGGCGGATCAGGTACATCTCCAGTTCCAGTACCGGTGTTTGATCGCTCATTGACGCGCTCCTCCTCCCTCGTTTTCCGGTGCATACGCTTTACGGCAGACGCAACAATTCTTCCGGCAGATACACCGGAACGTCGGATGGTTGATAGTCCTTTATATTCCGCGTCACGATACAGTCAGCGTTGATCCGTTTGGCTGTCTGGATCATTACGGCATCTTCGTAGTCCGTCACAGCGGAGAGCAGGGCGTTCCGGCAATCGGAACGGCAGGTATCTGCTATGTCAAACAGCAAAAACAATTTGTCAAGCAGCGTTCTGGCCTGTTCCTCATTGTGAAGGTTTTTGCGCATAAGATAATAGATGTCCGTGATGGATTTTGCCGTAAGGACGCCCTTGATTTTCCGGTCGGAAACCGCTTCCAGCAAACGCATGGCCTGATCACAGAAGGGCGTTCTTTTTTGCAGTACATCAATCACGATACAGGTATCAAACAATACGGTCATAGCTCATCCGCCTTCATTTGCCTTGCCTGCTCCCAGGAGACGTCCGCGGGCACTGCGCCGAGAAGCGATTTCGCGATCTTTCTTCTGTCGCTGTTTGTGTTGGACAGCTTCATGACTACGTTGCCGTCGATCTGAATATACAGGTCTTCCGTCTGGGCCAGAATAATATACCGTTCTATATTGGCTTTGAACTCATTGATCGAAATGGACACCGCGAATCCTCCTTTTTAACTATACTCAAAGCTATTATAACGCAAAATGCCGGTGTTTACAATACGGAAACAAAGATTTTTTTGCTGTTTCCTTACTGCGTCCGCCCGTGCGCATTTCCGGCGGCGTGTGAAAGTTTTTTCGATTCCTGTTGCTTTTGTCCGGCGGAGGTTGTATAATAACAGGTAACTATAAAAAAACGGAGGGTAACACATGAACGTATTTATGATCGGCGGCACCGGCCTGCTGGGGTGCGAAGCCGCCAAACAGCTCATCGCCCACGGCCACAAGGTCACTTCCGTCGCGCTGCCGCCTTTGCCCCAGGGCGCGCCCATCCCCGAAGAGATGGAGATCATCTTCGGCGACATCAACAAAAAGACCGACGACGAGATCCGCGAGCTGCTGAAGGGGCAGGACGTGTTCATCTTTGCCGCCGGCGTGGATGAGCGCGTGGAGTTCCCGGCCCCCGTCAGCGATTACTACTACAAATACAACATCGCCCCGCTGGAGCGTCTTTTCCCGCTGTGCAAAGAGGCCGGCGTAAAGAACGCCGTGGTGCTGGGCTCCTATTTCGCTTATCTGGCCAAAAAAATGCCGGAGAAGGGCTTTGCCGCCCGCAACCCCTATTTCCGCGCCCGTCTGCAGCAGGAAAACGTGTGCGAGAACGCCTGCGACGACGCCTTCAGCTGCAAGGTGCTGGAGCTGCCCTACATCTTCGGCACCCAGCCCGGCAGAAAGCCCGTGTGGACCATCCTCATCGAGCAGATCGCCTTTATGGATCCCTGGCCCTTTACCATGTACCCCAAGGGCGGCACCGCCATGCTGACCTGCCGTCAGGTGGGCGAGGTGATCTGCGGCGCGGCGGAGCGGACCACGCCCGGCTTTGAGGCCTTCCCCATCTCCATGTACAACATGAAGTGGGACCGCTTCCTGGGCTACGTGTACGACGCCCGCGGCATGCACGGCCGCAAGATCGTGGGCGTTCCCCCGGTGATGATGAAGATGGGCATGTTCAAGGTGGTAAAGGACTACAAGGACCGGGGCGTCGATTCCGGCATGGATCCCTTCAACCTGCCCGATATCATGGATATCGACCTGTTCATCGACAAGAGTTATTCCGTGGAGCTGGGCGCCACGGAGGACGATATCGTGGCCGCCATCACGGATTCCATCATCGTCTCCGAGGAGGCCTACAACGGCAAGGTCCAGCTGCTGGATATGAAGGGCGAATGATAGAGTATGGCTGAAAAAACCGAAGGCAGAGCGGTCGGCGTAAGGGTCGTTCTGCCCGCCTTTCTGGCGCTGGTGCTGGTGTTCATGGGGGCGGCCCTCATCATGCGGGGCTTTTCCCTGCTGACGCATCCCCTGTATGTGGAGGACGTCTACTGGACGGACGTGCAGGACGGGGATGTGGTCTGCGCGGAGGATATCTCCCTGATCCAGCCGCTGCTGTATACGGACAGCGCCATGGGCAAAACCGCCTGCTGCCTGGTCAGCTACCGGGACGCCGGAGGCGATATGTGCGTGGGCGTGCTGCGCGCTTCCGCCGCCGACGGCCTGTACGGGTTTATTGAAGAATATATCAACGACGGTGACGCTTCGCTGGGGGGCTACGCAGTGAAGGGCTACTTTACCGCCCGCTCCATTGACGGCTTCGGGGCCCGGTTCGGCGCGGAATACGCCGCCGCCTGCGAAAAATACGCGGACGTGCTGTCGGATTACAGCGGCCGGAAGTACAACGGCAACGTGCGCCAGACCACCCTGTGCTTTTCCTACGTCTGCGGACCCGGCGAAAACTATCTGGCGGCCCTGGGCCGGTCGGATACCGTCTCCGGCGTCATCGGCGTGGTCATTGCCTGCGTGGGCGCGGCGGGGCTGGCCCTCAGCGTGGGAATGACGCTTTCCTCGCGGCGCAAAAAGCGTGAAGCCGCCGCGCAGACCGGGGGTTGAAAGGAAAAATATGGCTGAAAAAGTAATTCTCGTATTGGTGGACGGGATGCGGCCGGACGGCTTTTTGCAGTGCGGCCATCCCTTTGTGCGGCCGCTGCTGGCCCGTTCCGCCTGGTCATTGACGGCGCAAACGGTGCTGCCCAGCGTTACGCTGCCCTGCCACATGTCGCTGTTCCACAGTGTGGATCCCGACCGGCACGGCATTACCACCAACACCTACGTCCCGCAGGTGCGCCCCATTGAGGGGCTGTTCGACCGGCTGGACAACGCCGGAAAAAAGTGCGCCTTCTACTACACCTGGGAGGAGCTGCGGGACCTGAGCCGCCCGGACCACCTCCATCAGGCGATGCTCATCAACCAGCACAAGCAGGAGGATACCGACCGCAAGATCACCGACGCCGCCATCGCCTACATCAACGCGGAAGCGCCGGATTTCCTCTTTCTGTACCTGGGCCAGACGGATGAGCTGGGCGGGCACGACCACGGCTGGATGAGCCCGGAATACCTGAACTGCGTGAATATCGCGGTGGGCTGTACGGAAAAGCTCATCAACAGTATTCCGGCGGATTACACCGTCATTCTCACCGCCGACCACGGCGGGCATGGCCGGGGCCACGGCAGCGACGACCCGCAGGATATGACCATCCCCATCGTCATCACCGGCCCCCGCTTTGAAAAGGGGAAGGAGTATCAGGGCGGTTCCATCAAGGATATCGCCCCCACTGTGGCAAAGCTGCTGGAGGTTACCCCCGCCCGCGAGTGGGAAGGGAAGCCGCTGATCTGACGCAGCCGCGCCGGTTTTGGCGAACGGCGGCCCCGCCGGGGCAACGCCGCCCCCTGCCGGTTGGGCTGCCCTCATCCGGCGCCGGTATGATACGTTACAATTCGCTCCCGGAACGGAACCGTTCCGGGAGCGTTGCGTAAAGGGGCGAATGTCCGTTTCGTTCACTGCTTCGGCATGTTTTTCATGACGTCCGGCAGCATCAGCCCCATCAGGATCTCCGCGTCCGTCCAGCCGGTCTCGCTGCAGTGGGGGGCCCAGCCCACGTCGTGGGGGCAGCCGTACACCTCGCCCAGGTCCATATCAAAGGCGCGGCACCACAGCCCGTCGATCACCGGGTTGTCGGAACGGGCCTGCGTCCGGATGAAGAATTCCGCCGCTCCCCGCCACAGGGCCGCGTAGCGGCTGTCGCCGGTGGCGTGCCAGGCGCAGGCGAAGCCCACGGGCAGCCAGTTGACGGAGTACAGCAGGTCGGCCACGGGATCCCCGTTTTCGGTCAGCAGCGAGCATTCCCCGCGGGATTCCCGTGAGCAGGCGGCCTGATAGCCGGTATCCCATTCGCGGTAGCCGCCGAAGGGGTGCCGCAGGGCCTCCAGGTCGTCGGTGACCCGCCGCAGCATGGCCAGGTGTTTTTCCTCCCCGCCGGCCTCGTACAGCAGGGCCAGCGGCAGGATCAGCCGGCACATCTCCTCCGTTTCGCTCTGTTCCCGTTTGGTTTCGGGGTAGAGGGACATGATGGTTTCCAGCCCCCGCTTTGCAGTGTCAAAATAGATTTTGCTGCCCCCGCACAGGTAGGCCAGCAGCAGGGCGGCGTGGTAATAGGCGTTGTAGTGGGCGCTGGGCAGGCCGTGTTCGGCCTCCGCCAGCTGCGCCAGCGCGTCCCCCGGCAGGTTGGGCAGGTCGGTGCGGGGCACGCGGCAGCCGTCCTTCGCCGTGGTCTTTACCAGAAAATCCAGGGCGCGGCAGGCGTCGGAAAAGCGGCTTCTGTCCCCCAGAAAACGGCAGCGGTACAGGGCGGGCAGCAGGGCCCGGGCGGCGTCGTCCTGGTAGCAGACCTCCCACCCCGTGTCGGTCCAGCGGAGCATGCCGTCCGCCGGGCCGCCCTTCACCTGCATGGGGCCGAAGACGAAATCAAAAAGGTTTTCCGCAACGCGCCGGTGCGCTTCGCTGCCGGTCAGCGCGCCGTGGAACAAAAACGCCCCGGCCGCCTCGCCGCAGCAGTCCGTGCGGACGGTGTCGGCGACGGCCTGCACCCCCTCCGGGTTGATGTGGTGGCGCAGCCCCTCCCGAATGCCGCCGCATCCTTCGTCGATGAGAAAGCCCTTCAGCCGGGCGATCCCCCGGTCGACCGTCTCCCTCCGGCGGCGCTCAAACACCCTGTCGTCGGAAAGGTCGGCTTTGGTGTCGTAAAAGACCGCCGGGGCAGGGAAGGCCGCGGGCGGGTGCCCCGTGATCCATTCCGCGATAAACGCGATCAGGCTGCGCCAGGCCGCCCGGGGCGCCAACCGCGCCCGGTTGAAATTGTGCAGCGTAAAGGCGCACATCATCACGTTGTCGCCGATGGTCCACAGGGCGGGCGCGTCCTCCTTTGTCACGGCGGGGTCCCGCAGGCGGCGGTGGGCCGTGATGTGCTCCCGGTATACCAGCAGCCGCTGCATGCCGGGCACCCCGTACCAGGGGCGGCCCGCCAGGTTGGCGCCGTCGTCCAGCAGGTCCCCCGCCGCAAGGCCGGGGATCCGGCCGTCCGCCTCCGGCGTGACGATCAGGCGGCTGCGGGTGGTATCGGCCGGTTC
>CAMJYF010000015.1 GCA_946409885.1 uncultured Clostridia bacterium
ACATTTCCCAATAGCGGCACTGAGGTGCCGCGCTACCGGGTTCGCAACAGCTCGCCAAACTCTAATTTGCAAATCAGTTTTATATAAGGAAGCGGTCCCTTATGAGTCTTCCCACCTTCTCGGTTGCCGAGATCAACAGTTACATCAAGCGGAAATTCGATACCGATATGGTGCTGCAGAATGTGGTCGTATCGGGCGAGATCTCCAATTTTTCCCATCACTATAAAACCGGCCACCTGTATTTTTCGCTGAAGGACGATACGGCGGCCATCAAGGCGGTCATGTTCAGCCGCCAGGCGGCGCGGCTGCGGTTCACGCCGGAAAACGGCATGAAGGTGGTGGTCACCGGCCGCGTGGCCGTGTTCGAGCGGGACGGGGTCTATCAGATCTACGTCGATTCCATGGAGCCGGACGGCGCCGGGGCGCTGGCCGTGGCCTTTGAGCAGCTGAAAAAACGGCTGGCGGCCCAGGGCCTGTTCGATCCCGCCCACAAAAAGCCGATCCCCACCTTTCCGAAACGGCTCGGCGTGATCACCTCGCCCACCGGGGCGGCGGTGCAGGATATCTTCAACGTCACCGGAAGACGGTTCCCCATCGCGGATATCGTCTTCTGCCCCGTCACCGTGCAGGGGCCCGCGGCCCCCGCGGACATGATCGACGCGCTGGAACGGCTGCAAAGGCTGGGCGGGATCGACGTGATCATCATCGGCCGGGGCGGCGGCAGCATGGAGGACCTGTGGTGCTTCAACGACGAGCTGCTGGCGCGGGCCATCTACGCCTGCCCCATCCCGGTGATCTCCGCTGTGGGGCACGAGACGGATTTTACCATCTGCGACTTCGTCAGCGATCTGCGGGCCCCCACCCCTTCCGCCGCGGCGGAGCTGGCGGTGCCGGACCTGAACGGCCTGCTGATGGAGTGCGCCTCCTTTTCGGACCGGCTGTACGGCGCGTACCGCCGCCGGCTGGACGCCGAGCGGGGGCGGCTGCGGATGCTGCTCAGCGCGAGAAACTTTACCGACCCCGGGCATTTTTTCGACAGTGAAAAGCAGGCCGCCGCGCTGCTGACGCAGCGGTTGCAGGCGGCGGGGGAGCGGTACCTGAACGGACAAAAAATGCTGCTGTCCCGCAATATTACGGCCCTGGAAAGCCTGAATCCCCTCAGCGTGCTGCTGCGCGGCTACGCCGCCGTCAGCGCCGGGGACAGGATCATTGGCAGCGTGAAAGACGTTGCGGTGGATCAGCGGATCGATATCACCATGGCGGACGGCGTTCTCAACTGCCGTGTGCTGGAGAAGAGGATGGACGACAATGGATAACGAAACCAACAACGCGCAGGCGGAGCCCGCCAAAGAAAAGAAACTCACCTATGAGGACGGCATCCGCCGTCTGCAGGAGATCGTCAAGGCGCTGGAAAGCGGCGGCCTGACGCTGGATGAATCCGTCAAGCTGTTCGAGGCGGGCGCGGCTCTGTCGCGCTTTTGCACGGAGGAGCTGGAAAAGGCCGAGCGGAAGATCACCCTTTTGGAGGAGGCGGAGACGCAGCATGGATAATATGGAGCGCTACGTGGCGCTGATCGAAGAGGAGCTGGCGGCGTCGGTACCGGCGCTGGAGGGGGAGCTGGCCGCGGTGCCGGAGATGCTGCGGTATTCGCTGGAGAGCGGCGGCAAGCGGGTGCGCCCGCTGCTGTGCCTGCTGTGGTGCGCGGCGGCCGGGGGCGACGTGAACAAAGCCCTGCCCTTTGCGGCGGCGGTGGAGTTTGTGCATACCTACTCCCTGATCCACGACGACCTGCCCTGCATGGATAACGACGACTACCGGCGGGGGAAGCTCTCCAGCCATAAGCGATTCGGCGAGGCCAACGCCTTGCTGGCCGGGGACGCGCTGCTGACCCACGCCTTTTATCTCATTTCGCAGGCGGCCATGGAGGGCCGCGTGACGGCGGAGGCTGCCGTAAAAGCCGCCGCGGAGCTGTCGCGGCTGTGCGGCGCGGCGGGCATGATCGGCGGCCAGTATATCGACCTGGCCTATGAAAACAGGGCGGCGGACGCGGAGATCCTCTTTCAGCAGGACGCCCTGAAAACGGCGGCGCTGATCGAGGCCGCCTGCGTGCTGGGGCTGGTCGCCGCGGAGGCGGACGAGGAGAAAATAGCGGCCGCCCGGGCGTTTGCCAAAGGGCTGGGGCTGGCCTTTCAGATCACCGACGATATCCTGGAGGTCTCCGAAGAGGGCGCCTCCAGCGATGAGATCAACGGCAAGGCCACCTACGTGGGCCTGCTGGGCATGGAACAGGCCCGCGCCCGCGCGGCGGAGTATACCCAAAGCGCCGTGGACGCGCTGGCGATCCTCGGCGACCGCGCCGGGGAGCTGCAACAACTGGCCGACGCCCTGCTGCGCCGGACGAAATAACAGAGGACAGAGTCGTGGACGGAAAATATCTTCCGAATATCAAGTCCCCGGCGGACGTGAAAAAAATACCGGAGGCGGAGCTGCCGGAGCTGGCAGCGGAGATCCGCCAGGAGCTGATCGAGACCGTTTCCAAAAACGGCGGCCATCTTGCCTCCAACCTGGGCGTGGTGGAGCTGACCATCGCGCTGCACCGGGTGTTCCATTCGCCGCAGGATAAGATCATCTGGGACGTGAGCCACCAGAGCTACGTTCACAAGCTGCTGACCGGCCGGGCGGACCGCTTCGATTCCCTCCGGCTGCCGGGCGGCATCTCCGGTTTTACCCGCCGCAGCGAAAGCGAGCATGATATCATGTCCGGCGGGCATTCCTCGGTGGCGCTTTCCGCCGCCTACGGGGTGGCGGCGGCCAACCGGATCAAGAAACAGAAGAATTACACCGTGGCCGTGGTGGGCGACGGCGCCTTTACCGGCGGCATGGTCTACGAGGCGCTGAACAACGCCGGGCGGGCCGGCAACGGTACCCGGCTGATCGTCATCCTCAACGACAACGAGATGTCCATCTCGCCCAACGTGGGGGCGCTGGCGAAATATTTCGCCGTCATGCGGGCCAACCCGCGCTACTTCCGCATGAAGGCCCGCACGGAAAACGCCCTGAACCACATTCCGTTGGTGGGCAAAAAGCTGGCGAAGGGCCTGTACAGCCTGAAGACCCACGTGAAAAACCTGATCTACAATTCCACCATGTTCGAGGACCTGGGCTTCCGCTATATGGGCCCGGTGGACGGCCACGATATCCCTCACCTGATCGCGGCGCTGGAGGGGGCCAAGGCGGCCAATTACCCCATCGTGCTGCACGTCAACACGGTAAAGGGCAAGGGATACGAGTTCGCGGAGAAGGCGCCGGACGCTTTCCACGGCGTTTCCGCCTTCGATCTGGTCTCCGGCGAGCCCATCTTCCGGGAGACCAGCTTCAGCGAAAAATTCGGCGAGTTCCTGGTGCAGGCGGCCCGGAAGGACAGCCGCATCTGCTGCATCACCGCCGCCATGAGCCTGGGTACCGGCACCGACGCCTTCCGCAGGGAATTCCCGGACCGCTTTTTCGACGTGGGGATCGCGGAGCAGCACGCCGCCACCTTCGCGGCGGGGCTGGCCGCGGGCGGTATGCTGCCGGTGTTCGCGGTGTACTCCACCTTTTTGCAGCGGTCCTACGACCAGATCATCCACGACTGCGCCATGCAGGGGCTGAAGATCGTCTTCGCCATCGACCGGGCGGGCTTTGTAGGCTCCGACGGGGAATCCCATCAGGGCATTTTCGACGCGGCCTTTCTGAATACCATCCCGGATATCACGGTGCTGGCCCCCACCACCTTTGGGGAGCTGAACAGCTTTCTGGTGCAGGCGTTCTATCATACGGACGGCCCTGTGGCCATCCGCTACCCCAGGGGGATCGAGCCGGAGGTGCCGGAGGACTTTGAGGATTCCTTCCGGGCGTTCGACCTGTACGGCGACCCGGCCCGCGATACCGCCCTTGTCACCTACGGCCGCTGCTTTGCGGAGGCCTGCCGGGCGAAAGCCGCGCTGGCGGAACAGGGCCGCGACGTGTTTATCATCAAGCTGAACATGATCAAGCCCGTGGCCAACGACGCGGTAAAGGCGGCGCTTCACTGCCGCCGGGTGTTCTTCTTTGAGGAGGGGCAGCGCTACGGCGGCATCGGCGAGACCTTTGGCGACAAGCTGTTCAAATACGGCTACAAGGGCGATTACAAAAACACCGCCGTGGAAGGGGAGTTCCCCAAGCAGGATACCGTCAAGGGGCAGCTTCACCGGTACCGCCTTGACGCGGAGGGCATGGTCGAGGTCGTGCGGGGGTAGGAGAGGCAAATCGGGGATTGTGCGGTTCCCGTGACCCGGCAAATCCCCCTTTTGACAGGAGAACAATATGTCTGAAAAAAAACGCCTTGACGCCTATATTGTCGAATTGGGCCTGTGCGAAAGCCGGGAAAAGGCCAAGGCCGCCATTATGGCGGGGGACGTGTACGTCAACGGGCAAAAGGCCTTTAAGGCCGGCGATACCGTCAAGGCAGAGGATAAAATCGAGGTGCGCGGCGGCATGGAATTTGTCAGCCGCGGCGGGTATAAACTGAAAAAGGCGATGGCGGCCTTCCCCATCGTCCTGACGGATAAGATCTGCATGGATATCGGCGCTTCCACCGGCGGCTTTACGGACTGCATGCTGCAAAACGGTGCGGCGAAGGTCTACTGTATCGACGTGGGCTACGGCCAGCTGGCCTGGAAGCTGCGCAGCGACGACAGGGTCGTCAATCTGGAGCGCACCAATATCCGCTATGTGACGGAGGAACAGATCCCGGACGCGCCGGATTTCGCCTCCGTGGACGTGTCCTTTATCTCCCTGAAGCTGGTGCTGCCGGTGGTGTTCCGGCTGCTGAGCGAAAACGGCGCGTGCGTCTGCCTGATCAAGCCCCAGTTTGAGGCGGGGCGGGAAAAGGTGGGCAAAAAGGGCGTGGTGCGGGACAAAACCACCCACGTGGAGGTGGTGGAAACCGTGGCCGCCTTTGCCCGGGAAACGGGCTTTGCGGTGGCGGGGCTGGATTTTTCCCCCATCAAAGGGCCGGAGGGCAACATTGAATATCTGCTGTACCTGAAAAAGACCGGCGAACCGGCGGCGGTGGACCCCGCCGGGACCGTGGAACGCTCCCACGCGGCGCTGGACCGGGCGGGGGAGCAGTTAGCAATTAGCAGTTAGCAATCAATTCCGCATTCCGAATTCCGCATTCCGCATTCCGCATTTCACATTCGTCTGCCCCCCAATACATTCTTCAAAGGAAGAACCAAATGACTGTTTCCGTTATCCCCAATCTGACCCGTGAAAAGGCTGCCGACGTGACCGTGGCGGTCTGTGAGGCGCTGCGCGGGCTTGGGGTTTGCTGTCAATTTGACCGGGCCCTGCGAAGCGCGCTGCCGCCGGTGCCCGGCGCGGCCTTTGTGCCGCAGGACGCGCTTTACCGGGACTGTGATTTCGTCCTCGTCATCGGCGGCGACGGCTCGGTGATCCGCGCCGCCAAGGCGGCCGCCCCCTACGGCAAAAAGCTGCTGGGCGTCAACGCCGGCAGGCTTGCCTACCTCTGCGAGCTGGACCCCACGGAGCTGGACCGGCTCTCCGCGCTGGTGACGGGGGAGTATACCGTCCGGCGGCGGCTGATGCTGAAGGCGGAATTTTACGAAGACGGCGCGCTGCGGTATGAGGATACCTGCATCAATGATATCGCCTTTGCCCGGGGCCGGGAGATCCGCCTGGTGGATATCCGGGTGAAGGCCAACGGCAAGGTGATCGCGGATTATATCGCGGACGGCGTGATCTTCGCCACCCCCACCGGCTCCACCGCCTATTCCATGTCCGCGGGCGGGCCCATCATCGAGCCCACGGCGGACGTGATCTCCCTGACCCCGGTGTGCCCCCATTCCCTGATCTGCCGCCCCTACATCTTTGCGGCGGATACGGTGTTTGAGGTGACCGCCCGGGAACGGGATACCGGGGAACAGGTCTATTTTTCCTGCGACGGCGCCGAGTCGCTGCCGCTGCCCCCCGGCGGGTATGTGAGGATCACCCGGGCGGCCACGGACGCGCTGTTTGTGGCCGTAAAGCCGGATAACTTTATCGACGTACTGAACCAGAAGATGGAAATCAAAAAGTGAGGATCGCCATGAAAAAGGACAGACACACCATCATCGCGGAGCTGATCGAGAACAACGTCATCAGCACCCAGGAGGACCTGCTGCGGATGCTGAACGCCGCGGGGGTGAACGTGACGCAGGCCACGGTCTCGCGGGATATCAAGCAGATGCGCATCGTCAAGCAGGCCGGGCCCAACGGCGTGTACAAATACTGCCTGCCCAAAAGCCGTGCGGGCGACGAGGACGCCAAGTATATGGCCATCCTGGCCGGGGCGGTGGAGCATACGGACGCGGCGATGAACACCGTGGTGGTCAAGTGCCACGCCGGCACGGCCCAGGCGGCCTGCGCGGCGCTGGATTCCATGGACCTGCCGGAGGTGGCGGGCACCATCGCCGGGGACGATACCATCTTTGTGCTGTGCTACACCGTGGAGGCCGCCGGGGAAGTGAGAAGCAGGCTGGATGAGATGTTCGGATTCTGATTATGCTGAAATTACTGGAGATTGAAAACGTCGCCGTCATTGAAAAGGCGTCCGTGGCGTTTGCCAAAGGGCTGAACGTGCTGACCGGCGAAACGGGCGCCGGTAAGTCGATCGTCATCGACTCCATCAACGCCGTCACCGGGCAGAAGACCTCCCGCGAGCTGGTCCGCGCCGGGGCGGCGCACGCCTTCGTGTCCGCCCTGTTCGAGGACGTGGACGGACGGGTCATGGAGCGGCTGGCCGCCTGCGGCGTGCCCGCGGAAGCGGACGGCACGGTGCTGCTGCAGCGCACCCTGTATAAGGACGGCAAAAACCTCTGCCGCGTCAACGGCGTCACCGTGACCGTCTCCATGCTGAAAAGCGTGGGGGAGGAGCTGATCAACATCCACGGCCAGCGGGATTCCCAGGCGCTGCTGGACGCGGCCCGCCACATTGATTTCCTGGATTCCTTCGCGGGGCTGGGGCCGGCCGTGGCCGCCTACGCCGCCGATTACGCGCGGCTGCGCGAAACGCAGAAGGCCATCCGCTCTTTGCAGACGGACGAGGCCGAAAAGGCCCGGCGAATCGACCTGCTGACCTGGCAGATCAACGAGCTGACCGAGGCGGCGGTCACCGTGGGGGAGCGGGAGGAGCTGCACCGCAAAAAGAACATCCTCACCAATTCCCTCAGGCTGGCCTCCGCCCTCACGGCCGCCGTCAACGCCCTCAGCGGCGACGGGGAAAGCGCCGGGGCGGCCCAGCTGCTGGCCCAGGCGGCGCGGGAGATCACCTCCGTGGCTTCCGTGGCCAAGGGGCTGGACGCCGTCGCCTCCTCGCTGGAGGAGGCCGAAAACACCGCGGCGGACGCGGCGGCGGTGATCGAGGACGTGCTGGGCCAGCTGGACAACGTGGAGGGCAGCCTGGACGCCATTGAGGAGCGGCTGGACAAGCTCTACCGCCTCTCCAAAAAATACGGGGAGACGGAGGAGGAGATGCTGGCCTTTCTGGACAGCGCCAGCAAAGAGCTGGAGCTGATCACCCTGTCCGACGAGCGGCTGGCGGAGCTGTCCGCCCAACGGGAGGCGCTGCTGGCCTCCTGCGAAAAACAGGCGGCGGCGCTGACCTCCGCCCGCAAAAAGAGCGCGAAGCAGCTTTCCGCGGCGGTGGAAGGGGAGCTTGCCTTTCTGAATATGCCCTCCTGCCGGTTTGTCGCGGAGATCGTCCCCGCGGCGCTGTGCCCCACCGGGGCGGATCAGGTGACCTTTCTGATCTCCGCCAACGCGGGGGAGGAGCCGAAAGCGCTGGGCAAGGTGGCCAGCGGCGGCGAGCTGTCCCGCATTATGCTGGCGCTGAAAAACGTGCTGTCGGCCAAGGATTCCGTGGGCACGCTGATCTTTGACGAGATCGACGCGGGCGTCAGCGGCGCGGCGGCCTCCCGCATCGCGGTCAAGCTGTCGCAGGTGTCGCGGCGGGCGCAGGTGATCTGCATCACCCACCTCTCGCAGATCGCCGCCTACGCGGACGAGCATCAATTCCTGCGCAAGGAGGAGGCGGGCGGCAAAACCTACACCCGCATCGCCTCGCTGGACGAGGAGGGCCGCGCCCGGGAGCTGTCCCGCATCAGCTACGGCGAAAACCCCGGCGAGGCACAGCTGCTCTCCGCCCGGCAGATGCTGGCGGAGGCCGCGAAAAAGAAGGCGGAGTGGTAGCGCCGCACCGCCGGAGTTACCGCGCGATTGTTTTTTATCATAGTTTCCCCTGTTGTCGGCAGGGGATTTTTTATTCTTTTTTTTCAGATTTTTTTATTCTTTTTTTTCAGATAAGGATTGCAAAGACAGAACAGATATGTTATGATTGTTCTGTTTGGAAAAATAAGACGCACTGTTCCCTTGGCCGGTAAAAAACCGGCGAAACCCGCATGAGGCGAGGCATTTTGTCAACTTCCCGGATCACTACATTTTTTTTGGAGGATTCTGTATGAAACGTATGAACAAAACGCTGTCACTCCTTCTTTCCGTTGTCATGATTATTCTGCTGGTTCCGGCGCCTGTTTTCAGCGCCGCGGAACCGGAGCAGGTCCCCGTCGGTTTTTCGGCGGGGGATACGCTCGCGTTCGGTTGGTATCCGCAAAGCCGCGTGACGGACGCGGACGTGTGCGATACGCTGAACGGTCTGTCAAAGACCTGGCGCAGTTACGGTTATATGACGGCGGCCAACACGCCGGGCGATTATATGCAGTACTGCGATATCGATCTGGACGGGGACGGAACGAACGATTACCGCGGGGTAAAGTTCACCAAATACAGGTCGTATTTTGTCACGCATGCCGCCTCAACCAATCCGTCGGAATCCTGTCAGGATGAAAGCGGGTATTACATCAATACCGCCTATTATTTTCAGTATGAGCCGGTGGTCTGGCGTGTGCTCGATCCGGATACGGGGCTGGTCATGTCCGAAGCCATCATAGACGCGCAGGCGTTCCACAATTATTTTTATGACGGTTACATGGATTCCGCCCATACGACCTACTCGAACAAATGGGGCGCGTCCTCTGTGCGCGGCTGGCTGAACAACAGCTTTTACGGTCTTGCCTTTTCTGAGGATGAAAAAGCGGCCGTTCTGCCGTCCACTGTTTCCAATAAAGGATACAATAATATCTATAATTATGAAGATACGCAGGATCAGCTGTTCCTTCTCTCCTATGACGATATGCAGAAGGCGGATTACGGCTTCCGTTTACCCCGTACCAACGCCGACCCTGCCAGACAGGCGCGGGGGACCGACTATGCCAGGTGCCAGGGCGTGGGGGTGGAGTCCGCCGGAAGCGCCTATGCCGGGTATTCCAGTTACCGTCTGCGGACCGGCGGCGTCGACTGCGATGATACCTGTCAGGTGACAAGCGCGGGCACTATTACCTATGACGCGTGCGGTACTACGCTTACCAGCATCGGGATACGCCCCGCCGTCAGAGTCAACCTGAACGCGGCGGCCCTTCAGCCCGCTGAGACCGATCCCGACGTTATCTGCAGGATAGAATACAGATACAGGGACAAAGATTTCAAAACCTCGACGAATGCCTCCGAAGCCGGCTGGACCAGACGCACGGACGTGACCAATCCTGTTATTACCTATGGGCAGTGGAGCGCGTATCAGATGGAGCCTATCCAGAGCAGCGCCACACGGGAGGTCCATACCGCTTCCTTTTACCGGTATTATGCTTTTGTCTGTCCGTGGTGCGGGGCCCGCGACGACCTGCAGGGCTCCTGCAGCGGCGGCTGCGGTTATTATCTGACGGAAGCCAACTGGGTGGAAAAGTGGTCAATGACCTCCTATGCCAATTCCGGTTCTCAGGCCGTGTCAAGCTCCAAAAGGTACACCTGGTCGCTGGGGGATGGAAAGAAATGGTATTTCAGCGCCGGAAATCTGTATGATACCGCCCCGGGGACCATGGACGCGAGCAGTTCCCCCGCGGTAGTGATCAAAACGTTTTACTGCTCCAGAAACAAAACCACGACGTACTATTACGAGCAGTGGGGCGAGTGGAGCGAGTGGAGCACGGAAAAGCCCCAGCGCGCCGATCACCGCGAGATCGAATACAGAAACATGCCGCACGATTGGGACGGCGGCGTAGTGGCGCCGGAAGCAAGCTGTACGGTGCCGGGAATCAGAACGACGACCTGTACGTATTGCCATAAGTCGTATCAGGAAGAGCTGCCGCCTCTGGGGCATGACTTCGCGGCGGAATTCACTGTGGATACGGCCGCGTCCTGCACGGAGCCCGGCGGCAAATCCAGGCACTGCGCCAGGTGTGACGAAACAACCGATATCACGGTCATTCCCGTCCGGGGCCACAGCTGGGGCGAGTGGGACAGGGAAGCGCCCACCTGCACCGGAAGCGGTCGTGATATCCGGTATTGCCTGCATACGGAGCCGACCGACGAGTATCTTGCCTGCGCTGCGTCCGAAACCGTCAATTATGAGCCGACGGGCCACAGCTACACCGGCCCGGCGCGTTCCCTCAATAACGGCACTCACGATTATCTCTGCGTCAACGGCTGCGGAAGCTACGGTTTTGAAACCATTGAAAACAACGCCGAGGCGTGCGCCTTCGGGGATTGGGTCACGGACGAAGAGCCCACCTGCACCCAACCCGGCGAAAGACATAAAAGCTGTAGTGTCTGCGGATATACCGTAACGGAAGCGCTTCCCGCCAAAGGGCACACAAAGGGCGAGCTTACCGTTGAAAACGCCGTTGCCGCGCAGTGTACGGTTCCCGGCGGCTACGATGAGGTATATTATTGCCAGGACTGCGGCGCGGAGCTGGAGAGGACGGCAAGGGAGGTACCCGCGCTGACCCACAGCTGGGGCGAATGGACCGACGCCGGGGACGGCGCGAACCATGTCCGGGAGTGCGCCCGCTGCCATACCGCCGAAACGGCGGTCCACGTCTGGAACGACGGCGAGATCACAAAAGTGCCCACCTGCGGGGAGCAGGGAACGAAACGGTTCACCTGCACGGTCTGCGAAGCGACGAAGACGGAACCGATCGCCCTCGACCCCGCCAACCACGCGGATCACGGCACAAAGGTCGTCAACAGGAAAGCCGCCGCCTGTACCGAGGCGGGCTATACCGGCGATACGGTCTGCAGCGGCTGCGGCGCGGTGCTGACGGCCGGTTCGGTCCTCAATCCGCTGGGCCACGACTGGGGCCAATGGACCGACGCCGGGGACGGCGCGAACCATGTCCGGGAGTGCGCCCGCTGCCATACCGCCGAAACGGCGGTCCACGTCTGGAACGACGGCGAGATCACAAAAGTGCCCACCTGCGGGGAGCAGGGAACGAAACGGTTCACCTGCACGGTCTGCGAAGCGACGAAGACGGAACCGATCGCCCTCGACCCCGCCAACCACGCGGATCACGGCACAAAGGTCGTCAACAGGAAAGCCGCCGCCTGTACCGAGGCGGGCTATACCGGCGATACGGTCTGCAGCGGCTGCGGCGCGGTGCTGACGGCCGGTTCGGTCCTCAATCCGCTGGGCCACGACTGGGGCCAATGGACCGACGCCGGGGACGGCGCAAACCACGTCAGGGAGTGCGCCCGCTGCCATATCACGGAAACGGAAGGTCACGGCTGGAGCGCGTGGACGGATCACGGCGACGGGACGCACTTTCGGGAGTGCGGCGGCTGCCATGCCGCGGAAACGGAACGCCACGCATGGAACGGCGGCGAAGTGACGAAAAAGCCTACCTATCACGAGTCCGGTACGATGACTTACACCTGTACGGCCGACGGCTGCGGCGCGGTCCGTACCGAACCGATCCAGAAGCTGATCGGGAATAAAGACAACAAGGACGTTATCACGGACAAAAAGGCCAAGTACGATCCCGCTTCCGGCGAGGCCGTCATCACGCTGACCGCTTCCAGCAAGGGCAACGCCATCAACACCAAAACCTATACGCCTCTGGATATCGTTCTGGTGCTCGATCAATCCGGCTCCATGGGCTATCTGATGAACAAAGATGAACGGCCCAAGGCGTCTCAGCTGGACAGAAACAGAAAAACGGCGCTGCAGAACGCCGCTAACGCCTTTATCGGCAAGATCCATGGTGACAGCCTGCTCGGTATGGACCACCGCATTTCCGTGGTTGGTTTCGCCATGGGGAACAGGGGCGCAAAAGCAACGGATGAATTCGGAAACAGCCAGCAGTTGGGCAAGTATGCCAATACTGCGGTCCTCTCTCTGGCGCAGCCGAAGCAGTATGATCCCAGCCCCGCTGCCACAGCGGCAATGAACGAAGCCTATCAGGCCTCGCTTGTCTCCGTCAATACCGGCGGCGCCGTCAACCCCATCCTGCAAAACGCGATCGGGTCGCTTACCGCCTGCGGCGCGACGGCGGCCGACCTGGGGCTGACAATGGCCTGCAAGGTTTTTGAACAGAACCCTGCCGAAGGGCGCAAGCGCGTTGTGGTCTTTATGACGGACGGCGAGCCGACCTACCTCAGCGGCTATGACGGCAGCGTGGCGAACAGCGCGGTGAATATCGCCGGTCTGCTGAAGGATATCTACCATGCGGATGTATACAGCATCGGCGTGGGCTCCTCCTTGACGGAGGAGGCCACCACGTTCCTGAAGAATGTTTGTTCCAACCCCGCCGATCATTACGCGGCGGTGACCGACGCACAGGCGCTGATCGATCAGTTTACCGGCATCGCGGATGGCGCCACCACTTATACGACGGATTTTGACCATGTGACGCTGGTGGATACCCTTTCCCCTGCCTTTACCCTGACGGCTCCGCAGGAGGAAGCCCTGCGCCGGGACGCGGCGGAGCAGCTTGGCGTTGCGGCCGATCAGGTGGCCGTGCTCAGACAGGAGGACGGCACGACCTGTATCCGTA
>CAMJYF010000016.1 GCA_946409885.1 uncultured Clostridia bacterium
CGCACCGAAGGGCGGATTCTGGCCGTGTTTTTCCGCAACGCCGTACAACCGCCAGACGCCGTTCAGGGAAAGATTCATGCGTTCGCTCCCCTTTTCTTACAGATTCTTCAGCACCCGCATGGCGGTAATCGCTTCCGAAGCGAAATCCTTGTTGCCGGCCTCCACGGAGCAGCGGGGGCAGCCGGCATATTCCAGCGCGTCCACAAACGCTTTGTAATCATATTCCGCGGGGTCCTTCGGGAACACACGCTGAGAGGGCTCCGCGATATGGGAGTGGCCCAGCAGCCCCTTCAGATCCCGGATATTGTCGATCCGTTCGACGATCTTCGCCATGTGGTACAGGTCCACCAGGCCCAGTACGTTGGGAAGGTTGGCCGCCGCGGCCAGCATCACGCCCTCCTTGCCGGTGTTGATGATGTTGCAGTCGCACAGCGGCTCCACCACCACATTGATACCGTTTTGCGCCGCGAGGGGACCGGCAATCTCCCGCAGGAAACGCACCAGCTGCCGGAAGGCCTCGGCAAAGCTGAAGCCCTCCGGCACGCGCCTGGCGCCGCCGGAACCGAAGACCACCGTTTTCAGGCCGATGGCCGCGCCCCGTTCCATGCCGCGGCCCACATACCGCCGCAGCGCGTCTTCATCCACCGTCTCCCCCGTCAGCTTCAACGAACCGGGGATAAAGCAGTTGGCGCTTTCGCAGGGGATGGCGCTTTCTTTCAGCGCCGCGGCAAAGGCGTCATATTCCGTGCCGTCGTCGCGGGCCAGCATATCGAACGCGGTCTCCACATAGTCCGCGCCGGCCAGCTCCGCCAGCCTGATCTCATGGGCGTCGCCGCCGATACAGAATCCGAATTTCATGGGTAACCTCCGTTATAACAAGATAGTTCTATTTTTTGTCAAAGCGATCACCGGTACAGGTGATCGGAAGAATCGTGTTGATGGAAAAGGACGCGGGATCGTAACTTCACACTGCGCCGTACCGCTCGTCCAGCAGACGGCAGTAGGCCGAAAGCAGCCTGTCGTTGCGTTTTCCCTTGTCGTCCGGGGCGGCGCAGCCGTGCCACGCGGCGGCGGAGGGCCGCTGCCGGGAGAAGGCCACGCACTGGCCTCTGGCGCCGGTTTTCAGGTAGATATCGGTATCGCGGAAGCGGGTGCAGGCGTAATCGTTTTCCATGGCCGCATTGATCCACCGCTCGGAAATGATCTGTTGGTCTTCATACCGTCCGTTAAGGGCGTAGGCATACCCCAGCTTTACCACGTCGTCGGCGCGGGCGAAAAAGCCGCCCCCGGCGATGGGATGCCCCTGCGGGCATTTTGCCATGGCCCACTGGCGAAAGCCCAGCGGATCGAAGACGTTCTTTTTCAGAAAAACGTCGGCCGTCTCGCCCGTCACCTGCGCGATCACCCGGGAAAGCAGATAATAGGCCGCGTCGGAATAGCGGTAAAAGGTCCCCGGCGCGTGGGTGAGCTTCAGCGACAGCACATAGCCCAGGAAATCATCGCCGATCAAGGGCGCGCTTTCGTCGTTATCCACACCGTAGGGGACCTCCTCCATCCCCGTTTGATGCCGCAGCGCGTCGCGCACGGTCACCTTTTCCCAGCCGGGATCGTAACCTGCCGGCTTGATACTGTCCGGGAAAACGGCGCCGATAGTCGTATCGGTGGAAAGCATTCCCCGGTCGCAGAGGATGCCGATGGCCGTGGCGATAAAAAATTTGGTGGTGGAATGGCCGTTATTGGCGTTATTGGCGCAGGGATGCCGCCAGAACTCCGTCCCCTGCGGCGTGATCACCGCCGCGTCGTACATGGGGGCCCATTCGTCCAGTACCGCCCGGAACAGCGCGTTGCTCATTGCTTTTCCACCCTTTCCATCCATTTGATCCGGCCAAAGGCCTTCTGCACCGCGTAGAACGATGGCTTGGGCCTGTCGTCCGCGTCCACCAGCCCCCAGCGGGTTTCCGTGGGGCAGTCCTCCTGCCCGCAGACGTGGCAGCTGCGCGGGTCCTTCCAGCAGTAGATGATCGCGCCGCAGACAAAGGGGATATCATACAGCCGCTGCAGGATATCCCGGTAAAAATCCCCCTGGCCCTGCGGCGTGTGAGGATAGCCGGGGATCTTGGTGACGGCGGGCAGCTCGCAGTAGAGGTGGTTGGTCAGGTCGCTGCGGAACAAGAGGTTATAATAGCGGGAGGGATCGTTGCCGCAGACGTACTTTACGTGCTTTCGGAAATGCGCCGGCAGATTGTCCACAAACTGTTCGATGTGGGCCTTTGCGTCTTTTTCGTCCTCTGCGCCGTAGCGGTTGAGGACGTCCCGCTTTTCCCGCTTCGTTTTCGGCGCGCCGCCGCTGATGTAGCCGAACTCCTGCAGCAGGATCGGCTTTTTCGTCAGCGCCCACAGATAGCGGAGAATAGCGTCGAACATCCACATCGCGCCGGGGGCATAGTCGAAGCACCCCAGATAGATATCCACGCCGATGTAATCGCAGTACTGAAAATACGGACGCATCCTGGCGTGCAGATCCGCGCCGGGGCCGCCGGAATTGTACCCGATCAGTTTATCCCCCCGGATGGGATAAAGGGCCTCCAGCTGCACGCCGATAAACCGCGCCGCCTCCTCAAGGTTCAGCGGCAGCGTAAAATGGGGCAGGCCCATCTCGTTGGTGACCTGGAAACCGGCCACCAGATCCCCCAGGTCTTGCAGCAAAAAGCGGGCGATCTCCCGCACGCGGTCCTCCCCCTCCGGGGTACGCACGTCGATGCCGCAGTCAAAATAATCCTTCGGGTAGGGGGTGACGGCCATCACTTTGATACCGCGCTCCGCGTAGCCCCGGCAGCGCTCTTTGAAGCCGAGATAGTACGGGCTGAGGGAGCCATCCTTTTCAAAGGGAAAGCTGATATCAATGCGGATCCATCCGATATTGGCCTCTTTCAGCTGATCGTAATGCTCGTTGGGGTGGCACACGCCCCGGAGAAAGCCCCGGCGGCGCATCTCTCTGACGGCGTCGTTGGTCTGTCTGACAAAAAAAGATTTCGCGATGTTCAGGGGGATGTATTTCAGACCGTATTCGATCTGGTCTTTCACAAACTGTTCCATGGGCGCGGCTCCTTTTCTTTCTGCATAGTTATTTATCATAATAACAAAGCGACCGGTTTTTTTCAAGGAACAAAACGCTAAAGTTGCCTTATTATTTTTGTGCATTTGTACATATCTATTTTTTATTGTTTTTTCATTGACAAAGTTAGGGAAAGAATTTACAATGGATAGGAATGCGGTGGAACGTCCGCTGAATCATACTTCATTTTTTGTCGCGGCAAAGGAGAAAGCAATATGTTTCTCAGAAGCAGAACAGAGGAAAGAACAGGGTTCCAGAACGGCGCGATGCCGGTGGACGGTATCGACTGCCAGTGCGATTTTGCCATGGTATACCGCTTTGACGCCACCACGGCGGAGCGGATCAGGTGCTACCGGGAGAAGGGCTACGTGATCCATCTGATGACGGGCATCTCCTGGGGCCATTATACGGATTATCTGGACGGCGAATTTGACGGCCGCCCCCACTGGGACGAGGCCCAGACAGACCGCTTCGGCAACCAGATCCTGCACAGCCCGCGGGTGCCCTACATGGTGCCCACCGTCTCCTTCTGCGATTACATGACGGAAAAGCTGAAGGGCATTGTGGACCTGGGCGTGGAAGCCATCCATGTGGAGGAGCCGGAATTCTGGGACAGGGCCGGGTATTCGGAGGCGTTCCAAAGAGAATACGAGCTGTATTACCGCGCCCCCTGGCAGCCGCCCCATGAAAGCGTGGACGCACGCTTTCGCTGCGCGAAGCTGAAAGCCTATCTCTTTACCCGCGCCATCGACCGGATCAGTTCCGCATTGAAGGAATACGCCTTGGTAAAGTACGGCAAAAAGCTGCGCTTTTACGTGCCCACCCACAGCCTGGTGAACTACACCCAGTGGAAGATCGTCAGCCCCGAGGGTAGGCTGGCGGACATCCCTGCCGTGGATGGCTGCATCGCGCAGGTGTGGACCGGCACCGCCAGGGAAAAGAACTGGTTCAACGGCGATTACCGGGAGCGCACCTTTGAGACCGCCTATCTGGAATACGGCGTGATGCAGGAGCTGGTGAAGGGCACCGGCCGTCAGATGTGGTTCCTGCACGACCCCATTGAGGACAACCCGGGCTTTGACTGGAACGACTACCGGAAAAACTACCTCTGCACGGTGGCCGCGTCGCTTTTGCACCCCAAGGTGAATACCTATGAGATCTGCCCGTGGCCCAACCGGGTGTTCACGGAAAAATATCCCCGCAACGACCCCGCCGGGGAGCCCATTCCGGCGGAATACGCCACGCTGCTGAACAATATGTTCCAGACGTTGGGCACGCTGGAGGGCGGAAAAGAGGACAACAGACTGCGGGTGGGCATCCTCACCGGCGACAGCCAGCTGTGCCAGCGGGCTTACCCTGACAGCGAATTCAGCGAAGCGGCAAAGGAAGTGACCGGCACGGTGCTGATCGATCCCACTGAGCTGCTGGACGCCTTCCGCGAAAAGCTCTTTTCAAAGGGAGAAGCGGAGCGGGAGCTGATGCTGCGGTATATGGAATCCTCCGCCTTTCCGGCGTTTTATTCGCTGGCGCTGCCGCTGCTGAAATACGGCGTGCCGGTGCGCCCCGTGCTGGCGGACAACACCCGCCGCTACGCCGGGTATCTGGACGACTACGACGTGCTGGTGATGAGCTACGAATACATGAAGCCCGATTCGCCGGACGTGAACGCCTCGCTGGCCGAATGGGTCAAAAAGGGCGGCACGCTGCTCTACGTGGGCGATGGCTTTGACCCCTACCACCGCGTGAACAACTGGTGGACAGGGCACTATGAGACCCCCGCCGACCATCTGCTGGCCATGCTGGGGACCGACCCCGGCGAAAAGGGCGTCGTTTCCTGCGGTAAGGGAACGGTGGCGGTATGGAAGACCAACCCCTGCCTGTTCAGCTTCAGCAAAGAGAACGCCGACGCTTTCCGCGCCTTCTTTACGCAGGCCGTTGCCGCCGCGGGAAAGTCGGTAACGTTCCGCAATCATCTTTCCATCGCGCGGCCGCCCTACGTGATCGCCGCTGTGATGGACGAGAGCTGCGGCAGCGAGCCCCTGACGCTGAAAGGATCTTTTGTGGATATGTTCTCCCCCGCTTTCGATCTGCTGACGGAAAAGACCGTCCGCCCCGGCGAACAGACCATGCTGTGCGACCTGTCGTATTTTGACAAAGCGGAGCCCCAGGTGATCGGCACCTCCGTCCGCGTCAACGCCATGGAACGGGACGGGGACGGGCTGCACCTGAACGTGCGCGGCGCGGGCAATTTTACGGCCCGCCTGCGGCTGCTGCTGCCCTTTGTGCCGGAGAAGGCGCTGATCGACGGGCAGCCCTGCGAACTTGCCTATGACAAAGCCACCGCCACCGCGCTGCTGACCTTTGCCAGCGTTACGGGCGAGAGGGAAATCGTTATTCAATAAAAATCATCAAGGGAGAAAGAAAGATGGAAAGGATCATCGCTTTGCTGTTATCATTTTTCACCATCGTGCTGCAGTTCGGCGTAACCGCCACCAACGACAATTACGAACAGAAAACCAACCTGCAGAAGGCGCTGGACGCGCTGAAAAATAAGGACGTCATCATCGCGGAATACCATGAGGGCGAACCCAGCGCGGACGTCTGGTCCCCGGAAGACGCGTTCTCACTTGAAAAAGAAACCGTCACGCTGTATAAGGAACCCGGCAAAGATTTTGTGATCCTGAACCTGGCGGACATCCACTTTTCCGACTACGGCTACCGGGCCCTGTACTCCCTGGACGGGGAAATGATCATCAAACGCGCCGTGCTGGACGCCCAGCCGGATCTGATCGTGCTTTCCGGCGATATCGTCTGCGGAGACGAGAACTCCACCATCTTTTCCATGGAGCGCATCACCGACCTGATGGAGAGCTTCGGCATCCCCTGGGCGCCGGTATTCGGCAACCATGACGACGAATCCAACTGCGACCTGAACTTTCTCAGCGATATCATGATGAGCAGCCCCCACTGCCTGATGAAAAAGGGCGACCCGGCCATGGGCGTGGGCAACTACATTGTCAACATCGCGGAGAAAAACGCGGACGGCACCGAAAAGGTCGTGGAATCTCTCATCTTTATGGACAGCCACCATTCCCAGCCCAACGAGCGGCAGATCGAATGGCTGCGCTGGGCGGCCGACGGCATCAACCGGGCAACGGACAACGGCGCGGAGATCTCCCTGTTCATGCACATACCGATCCCCGAGTACCAGACCGCCTATGATGAGGCCTGGGACGAGGACGCCAAGAAATGGCGCGACGGCTACGGCGCCTACGGCGAGCTGCACGAGACCATCTGCTGCGACCGGGACGGCGAGGGCAACCCCAAGGACATCGGCTTTTTCAGCGCAGTGAAAGAGACCGGCACCACCCGCTATATCTTCTGCAGCCACGACCATGCCAACGACTTTTCCATCGACTATCAGGGCGTGCGCCTTACCTACTGCATGAAGCTGGGCCGGGGGTCCGGTTACCACTTCGGCTTCAACGGCGCTACCACCATCCGCGTGGGTGAACAGGGCGTGGCCCGCATCACCCACAAGACGGCCACCTACGGCCCGCTGCTGCCCATCGTGGATATCAATACCGCGGAATAACCCCATGAGAATCGACAAAGACAATATTCTCTCCGTTTTATCGGAGGAGAACACCTATACCACCCCCCGGGAGAGCTACAGCCCCTTTGCCTCCAACATCGGCCTGATCGTGAACGCGGACAGCGCCGGTGTGGACGCGCTGTGGCTCCATTACAACCGGTTTTCCCGGCCCCTGTGGGAGAAGCTGATCGACGTGCCCACCGCGTTCAACAAAGAGCGCTCCACCGTTGACAGACTCGTATTCGGAGAAGAACAGGCAGAGTTGGCGTTTTTCGAAACCGACTGCTTTCTGTTTTCCGCCAAAGGGAGCAAAGAGATCCCGCTGTTCCGGCGGACCTCCGTACAGTTGGGGGAGCACTGGGTCCGCTTTTGCGGAGAAACGCTGCTCATCCAGGGCTATTCCCGCAACGGAGACGGGCGCGACCCGGACGAGACCGTCTGCTTTTTGGCTGGCGTAAAGCCTGTAAAGGGAACGCTGACCGCAAAGGAAAACAAGATTACGGCGTCTTGCAATGCGGACGGGGATACCGTGCTGGCCTTCGCGTTTCAGTTCCTGACGCTTTCGGAGAAAGAACTGCTGCGGCGGCTGGATACCGCCCCGTCGGATGGCGAAGCGGCCGTCGCCCTCTGCGCGGCGCACCTGACAGGATGCGTGGGAGATTTATCCCTGAACGCCCCCACCAAAACGGAACAAAAAATGCTGGCAAAGGCGCTGCACGGGCTGCTGTTCAACCTGACAAAAGCGCCGGGCGATCTTTCCCGCCATATTTCCTCTTTTCCCAACCGGGGCGAGTACCCCACCCACTTTTTATGGGACACCTGTTTTCAGAACCTTGCCTATGAGCTGATGGCCGGCAGCCTTGTAAAGGATTTTCTTTTACAGCTGGCCGACAACCAGCGGGCGGACGGCAAGTATCCGCAGTTCCTCTGCTCCACCTGGGCGCGTCCGCAGGAAACGCAGCCCGCCCTGACCGGCTGGGCCACGCTGCGGCTGGCAAAGCAGTGTAAAGAGAAAGACTTTCTTTCTGCCATGTTTTGTTCGCTGGAGCGGAACAACCGCTGGTGGCTGAGCGCGAGAATGACAAGCAAAGGCCTTGTCAGCTGTCCCCACGGGCTGGAGACCGGCCAGGACGATTCCCCCCGCTTCGACAACGGCCCCACGCTGGCAACGGATATGAACAGCTATCTGCTGAACCAGCTGCACTATACCGCGGAACTGGCGCGGATGCTTGGCGACGAAACAAAGGCTGCTGAATGGGAAGTTCACGCCGCCGCACTTTCCAACGCCATACTGACCACGTTGTACTGTGAAGAGGATAACCTGTTTTATGACGTCAACGCTGCCGACGGAACGCCGGTGAAGATCGTCTCCCCCGTTTCGCTGCTGCCCCTGTGGGCGGGCGTGAAACTGCCGGAGGAAAAGGCCCGCCGGATGATCGAGCGCTATCTGCTTTCGCCGGAGTATCTCTTTGGGGAGATCCCCTTCCCCAGCGTCGCCTACAACCAGCCCGCCTATGACGCGGGACAGTGGTGGCGCGGCCCCACATGGCTGCCGGAGGCGTGGCTGATGCTGGAAACGCTGGAAAAATTCGGTTATACGGCGGAAAAAGAGGAGGCGCAAAGGCGGCTGTATCAGATGCTGCTGCGGGACGTTTCCATGCACGAGCTGTTCCATTCGCGGACCGGGGAGGGCCTTGGCAGCGAGGAACAGGGCTGGACCTGCGCCATCTTTCTGAAATTATGCAAGCTCATCAACGGCTGAGAGGTAACTGAGAGGTAACTTATGGATTTCTGTCAATACGTGAACGTGTTCCACGGCTGCGGCGAGATCACGCCGGATCCGCAGGGAATCGCGAAAAAATGGTACTTCATCAAGGCGGGCACCGGCAACACCAGCCCCGCCGCCATGCGCCCGTTCGGCGCCATGTCCGCCGCGCCCTACAGCGGCGGTTATCCCACCGGCTACGGGGACCACTACCCCAACAGCTTCGCCCGCCCCGCCCACTTTAAGGACGGGAAAGGGCTGATCGGTTTTTCCCACATTCAGCAGAGCGGCACGGGAGCGATCGGCTACTACTACAACTACGCCGTTGTGACGCCCCGCTATGCGGATTCCCCGTTCCGGCGCGTCCCCGCGGAAGAAAAGGCCGTTCCGGGCTATTACGCCTGCCGTTTGGAGGATATCCTCTGCGAGCTGACCTCCGACGCGCATACGTCCCTTCACCGCTATACTTTCGGCAGCCCCGGCGGAACGGTCGTGATCAATTTCAACAACAACAGCCTTTATATTGACGGCGGCCATCGCAGAGAGGTGAAGAACCTTCAGGTCTCGCTCACGTCGGATCACACCGCAGTGGCCAGCGCCGTCATGGAGGGGATCTCCGTCTATTTCGCGGTGAGATGCTCCGAGCCGCTGCACGAGATCGGCAACGGGCAGCTGCAGGCGGACGTCCGTGGACAGCAGGCGGAACTGGCAGTCTCCATTTCGGTGCGGGATACCGGCCACGCCGTTAAAAACATTGCGGCGGCGAAGTCCTTTGATGAGACGAAAGCGGAAAGCTACGCCATTTGGAACCGCGAGCTGTCGCGGATCCAAATCGACGCGGATGAAAGAACGAAACGAATCTTCTATTCCAACCTCTACCACTCCTTCGTCAAGCCCGCCGACTGGTCCGGCGAGAGCTTCATTTACCCCGGAGACGGATCGTTTTTGACGGATTTCGCCACGCTGTGGGATATGTATAAGACCGCCTTCCCGCTCCTGCTGATGGTCAACAGGGAGATCGGGGAAAAGACCGTGGAGACGCTGCTTGCCACAGCAGAGGCGCTGGGGCGGCTGCCCAACTGCACCGGATTGTGCGATATTTATAAGCAACCCTCCGACCAGGCCAAGATGCTCAGCGACTATATCCTGCTTACCGCCTACCGCTACGGGATCCCGGTAGACGCAAAGCGGATGCTGAAGGTGATCCGGGACGACGTGTTCTCCCCGGAAAAAACGGATTTTACCGTCGGCCACCGCTGCCGGTCCCATTCCTGGTTCCTGGACATGACGGAGGGCTGCGCGCTGGCGGCGAAGCTGGCGCGGGAAACGGGCGAAACCGCCATCGCGGAGGAGCTGGAACCGCTGGCCGCCCTGTGGCCCACGGTCTACGACAAGGATTCCGGCCTGCTGAAAAACGACTGCAGTTATTACGAGGGCACCGTCTGGAACTATTCCTTCCGTCAGATGGCCGACATGGACGCGCGGATCGCGCTGGCCGGTGGGAAGGAACGCTTCGTTTCCCTGCTGGACCGCTTTTTCGGCTACGGCGGGGAGGACGTGACGCTGCCCACCGACCCGCACGACGGCGACGTGGTCAACGAGGGGATGAAGCTGGGCCGGTTTGAGGGCTTCAACAACGAATCCGATACGGAAGCGCCCTTCTCTTACATCTACGCCGGGCGGCAGGACAGGACCTGCGAGATCGTCCGCGCGGGTATGCGGTACCTGTTTACCGAGGGACGGGGCGGCACACCGGGCAACAACGACTCCGGCGCGCTCTCTTCTTATTATGTCTTTATGGCGCTGGGGCTGTTCCCCGTGGCGGGGCAGGATCTGTTCCTGATCGGCTCCCCCTTTGTGGACAGGGCGGAGGTGAGCCTTTCCACCGGAAACACTTTGACCATCACCGTACAGAACAACGGAGAAGACAATATCTACGTCCGCTCCGTCACCTTCAACGGAAGGCCGGTGGACAGCTTTATGCTGAAGGCCGGGGACCTGATGAAGGGCGGAACGCTGGCGTTTGAAATGACCGACAGGAGGTAACCATATGGCGCAACTGAAAATGTACTGTCTTCCGGGCACACCCATCAACGAGGTGCCGCTGCCGGAGGGCTATTCCATTTCCACCTACAAAACGGAAGCCGACAAGCTGGCCTGGTGCGAATGCTGCAAAAACGGGCTGGTGGGCGACGACGCGGACGAGGCCGCCTTTGACGACCGCATCACCGACGACGAGAACATCAATCTGTATGAGGACGTGTTCTTTCTGGACCACAACGGCGAGCACATCGGCACCGTGACCGCCTTTGTGATCAAGGAGCGCAACGTGGGCGATATGCACATGGTGGGCATCCGCACCGATTACCGGGGCAAGGGGCTTGCCAAGTACCTGAATTTCATCACCCTGAAGCATCTGTTTGCCAAGGGCGTGAAGTATATCGTCCTTACCACGGACGAGTGGCGCAAGGGCGCGGTGAAGAGCTACCTTTCCGGCGGCTTTCTGCCCGTGGAATACGACGAGGGCATGGAGGAGCGCTGGGCGGCGGTGCTGGAGGACTACGGCATCGACAGCGTGCAGATGCTGAACGAGGACGCCACCCCCTACAAAATCATTTACAGATCCGGCTTGAAATAATAAGCGGAGGAAAGAAGGTATCATTATGACGACTCCCGTAATGGGCATTCAGCTCTATACGCTCCGGGACCACATTCAGACGAAAGAGGACTTTGACAAAACACTGGCAAGGCTTTCCGCCATGGGTGTGGACACGGTACAGATCTCCGGCATCGGGGACATTCCCGCGGAGGACCAGAAGGAAGTGCTGGACCGGTACAACATGAAGGTCTGCGTGACCCACAAGGGGCTGGACCGGATGGAAAACGACCTGGCAGGGCTGATCCGGGAACACAAGATCATCGGCTGCGACGCGCTGGGGCTGGGCGCCATGCCGGGCGAAGCCAGGGAGAGCGAAGCCGCCCTCCGCGATTTTATCGCCAAAACCGCCAGGATCGGCGAAACGCTGCGCGGCAGCGGTATGACCTTCCATTACCATAACCACGATTTTGAGTTCCGCAAATTGCCGGGGACCGACAAAACGCTTATGGACGTGCTGCTGGAGGAGACAGATCCGGCGCTGTTCCACTTTATCCCCGACGTGGCCTGGATCCACTACGGCGGTTACGACCCCGTGGAGATCCTGACAAAGATGAAAGGCCGTGTGAAGGTGATCCACTTTAAGGATTACATTGTCAACGAGGCGGGCGAACGGAAATTTGTGTCGCTGGGCAAGGGCAAGGTGGACCTGAAGGCCTGCTACGAGGCGGCCAAAGCGCTGGATATGCCCTATATCATGTACGAGCAGGACTGCGACTGGACCGACAACGACCCCTTTAAGGCCACCGAGGAATCCTGGGCGTTCATGCGGGAGTTGCAGGCGTAAAAAAACCTGCCAACCATCACTTTTATCTCATTCCATCTATGTATTACGGTATCATCATGGCCGCCGTCACCATGTTCGCGTTTCAGTTCCTGTTCAACCGGGAATATGAAAAGCAGTGCGGCGGCACCCTGCGAGCGGCGGCGGTCTTTTCGCTGGGCACCAGCCTTGTGGGCTTTGCCATTCTGCTGGCGATGAACCGCTTCCGCCTGGAATTTACGCTGTTTTCCTTCCTCATCGCGCTGGCGGCGGCGGTCAACAACCTGCTGTATTCCTATTGCAGCATCAAGGCGCTGGGGAAGATCAATCTTTCGCTGTATTCCGTCTTCGCCATGCTGGGCGGCATGACGCTGCCCTTTATCGCGGGCATCGCATTCTTTCATGAGGCGATCACCGCCGGAAAGCTGGTGTGCTTCGCGCTGATCGCCGTTTCGCTGTTTCTGACGGTGGAAAAAGGCAGCGGCGGCAGCGGCAAATGGTATTACGCGGGTGTGTTCGTCATGAACGGCATGTCCGGCGTATATTCCAAGCTGTTCAAATCCGCCCCGTACCCCATCACCGGGGACCGGGGCTATACCATGCTGATCGCCCTGTGCTGCGTGGCACTGTGCGCGGCGGTGCTGCTGATCGACCGGTCGGGAAAGATCCGGCTGAACAAAAAGGCCGTGGGCTGTATTTCGGCCTACGGCGCGCTGTGCAATATCGCCAACTACCTGCTGCTGATCGGGCTGGACAAGATACCGGCCTCCGCCCAGTACCCCATGGTCACCGGCGGCGTGATGGCCGTTTCCACTATCATTTGCTTTTTTACCGACCAGAAGCCCACAAAAAAGAACGTGGCCTCTGTGGCGCTGTCTTTTTTGGGGATCCTGGCGCTGGTCTTATTTCCGTGATCGAATATGTCATCAACCAATCAAGTTTCCGACAAAACAAAGGGAAGGCTGCTGATCGTCTCCACGGCGCTGCTGTGGGGGCTGGCCGGGGTATGCGTCAAATCCATCCCGTGGAACTCCCTGTCCATCATGGCTTCCC
>CAMJYF010000017.1 GCA_946409885.1 uncultured Clostridia bacterium
CTACGCCGCCGCGCATATCGACGAGTGCGGGCTGAAAGGCCGCAGCGTGGGCGGCGCGCAGGTAAGCGAAAAACACGCGGGCTTCGTCGTCAACACCGGCGGGGCCACCTTCCGGGACGTGAAAGCGCTGATGGACGTGATCCGGGAAGAGGTTTACCGTCAACACGGCGTGATGCTGGAGCCGGAAGTGGAGATACTGACAGACTGATGTCATTTGCAACGGAAGTAAAGGCCGAGCTGGTCTCGGTGGAAAACAAAGACTGCTGCGCGATCGCGCAAAGCTATGCCCTGCTGCTGTTCGGCAGGGCTTTTTCCGGCAGGGAGATGTCCCTGCTGACCGAAAACAAGCAGGTGGCCGCCGCCTATACGGAGGCCGCGGAGCGTTTTTCCGGCGTTTCGGCGGTACCGGAACGGACGGAGGCGGGCAATTACCGGATCGTGATCGATGACCGCGACGCGCTGCAGCACATCCTTGCCGCGCTGGGCCACGACGCAACCGGACGCAGGCGCGTCAACTTCGGTATGCTGGAAAGCGACTGCTGCTTTGCCGCCTTCATCCGGGGGGCGTTTCTGGCCTGCGGCACCGTCACCGACCCGGAAAAGGAGTATCATCTGGAGTTCTCCGTCCCCACCAGGGGGCTGTGCGAGGACCTGATGAAGCTGTTCGACGAGTTTGAGCCCTCGCCGAAAATGACGGACCGGGCCGGGGCGTACATCCTCTACCTGAAAAACAGCACCGACATTGAGGACGCGCTGACCCTTATGGGCGCGCCGGAGTGCTCCATGCGGGTGATGGGGGCCAAGGCCATCAAATCCGTCAAAAACACCGTCAACCGCAAGGTGAACTTTGAAAACGCCAACCTGCGCCGCACGGTGGAGGCCGCCAACCGGCAGCGGGACGCCATCGCCTACATCCAGCAAAAGCACGGCTTTGACGCGCTGCCGCCGGAGCTGCGGGAGATCGCGGCGCTGCGCTTTGAAAACGAGGGAATGAGCAACGCGGAGCTGGCACGGATGCTGTCGGAGAGTATCACCCCCTCCGGCGTCAGCCACCGGCTGGCCCGCATCCTGCGCATCGCGGAGCAATTGAAAGAAAAGGACAGATCACAATAATGTATATTTCGGAAGCATTCTTTACCGCCCTCCCCGGCGGTGAACGGGAGGAAAAAGAGACCGCCGTCTACCGCCTGCTGGAGCAGCTTTCCATCCCCTATCAGGGGCTGGACCACGACCGGGCGGACACCATGGAGATCTGCGAACAGATCGAGGGGAAGTTAGGGGCGGAGATCTGCAAGAACCTGTTTTTGTGCAACCAGCAGAAGACCGCCTTTTACCTGCTGATGATGCCGGGCAAAAAGGTGTTCAAAACCAAATTCCTCAGCAAGCAGATAGGCTCCGCGCGGCTCTCCTTCGCGGGGCCGGAGTTCATGGAGGAGCTGCTGAACGTGACGCCCGGCTCCGTAAGCGTGTTCGGGCTGATGAACGACAGGGAAAAGCGCGTGAAGCTGCTGATCGACAAGCCCCTGCTGGCCCAGGAATACATCGGCTGCCACCCCTGCGTGAACACCTCGGTGGTCAAAATCAAAACCGCCGACCTGCTGGAAAAGCTGCTGCCCGCGCTGGGCGTGACGCCCACCATCGTAGATTTGCCCGACCCGACGGAAGAAGGGCTGCCGCAGTGATATATTGGCAGTTTGTCGAGGTCATCTGCTGGCGCGCCGCAGGCGTATAATGTAGCGCGGATCAATGATCCGCCCGCAACGCGATTCCGATTTTTGAACTTTTCAGATTCTTTACAGTATCGAGCCGTTAAATATTTCAAACGAGAAAGAAGGAGAGATAACTGGTGCGGCATAAGGGCGTACGCGTATTACTTATCATAATGTTGTTGATCTCTTTGACCGATTCCGTCTTATGGTATGCCTTTGCGGGATACAATGTGAAACTGGGCTGGCCGGAGCGTGTCGTCTACAACGGCCATGAGGTCGAATTCACAAGGGAGAGCGATAAAAGAGACCATGCGGTCTTCGGGTCTTATTCCGTTACGTATCAGGGGCATACGGGCGAGACGCCTGTTTCACTCACCGTCAACTATACAAAAGAAGAATACGCCGCGCTGTCTCCTGACGCAAAGCTGACCGGTTACGCCTATTATATCGTCGCATATCCCGCCGAATACTATCTCACGTTTGACCACCAAGCGGACAAATCAGAGATAGACAGAACGCTGCTTTCACAGAGAATAAAAAATGCCCTTATCCTATCTGTTCCGGGAGATATCCTTCTGATCTCGGCGGCCGCACTGCTCTTTTTGCTTATCAAAAGCAGAAAAGCGAAAGAGAAAACGACCGGATCGGCAGTCAAATAAAAATCATAAAGAAACGCCGCGCTTCCCTTTTCCCGGGAGGTGCGGCGCCGTTATGACCGATCGTATTATTCTTCCGTATGAGCGGCCTGCGGGGCATCGATTTGCTCAGTCTGGCCGATCCACATATTTTCCCACTTTACGCCGGTGATTTTTTCGATGCGCTCGCGCTGCTCGTCGGTGACCTGGGCGCGGCCCTTTTCACGCCGGTCCCGAATCAGTTCCAGCATCAGCTCATGATCCTGCTTGGTCATGGAATAGCGGTAGATGGACAGCACGCAGAACAGGGCCAGCACGGTGGGGATGAACACGAAATTCAGCCGCAGGCCGAAGGTGGAACGGGCGGTCTGCTCCGAGGGCGCCTGTTTGTTGGGATCGTACCCGAACAGCTTCAGCCCCAGGCCCACGGCGTAGCTGATAAAGCTGCCGATGGTCTTGCGGAACAGGGAATAGAAGGTGGCGATCACGCCCTCGCGGCGGCGGCCTGTGATCAGCTCGTCCGCGTCGGTCACGTCCGGCCGGATGTTGTCCGCCACAAAGCCGGGGCCGGAAAAGCCGAAATTGTAGAAAATGGCGGAGGTTATCATGATGACGGTGTTGAATACCGGGGCTCTTTTGTGGGAAACCAGCGAGTTGAGCGCCAGCCCCAGCACCATGAACGGGCCCAGCAGCTTGCCGCAGAAGGCTTTGCCCTTATAGCGCACCAGCAGATAGTTGAGGGGCGAGCCCATGAATTCCGAAGTGCCCGCGATGATATTGAACAGATTGAAATACTTGTACAGGTCCGCCACGCTGATGATGAAATACTGGTCGGTGATGCCGTAAAAGCTGTGGCAGAGGGAATAGAACAGCTGGATGATGAAATACTGGCGAAAGGACCGGTTGGAGAACACCAGCTTGTATTCGTGCAGCAGGTAGCGCCAGTTCAGCGGCTCATGGGGCTGGCTGAGGGAGGGCGGCTCGGAGGTTTTGAAGAAGCAGAAGATCAGCGGCCACAAAAACCACACGGAAAGGATGATGCCCACCATGGCGTAGCGTCCCCGGTCCGCGGGGGTGGGGTTGGGCAGCCCCGTCAGCGCCACCTTCACGTTGAAGCCGCTGATGGCCAGCGCCGTAAACACCCAGGAGCTCACCTGCCCCACGGAGTTCATCATATACTCAACAATCTTGAACTGGGTGCGCAGGAAATAGGTGGGGGCCACCTGGGGCAGCATGGCCTCATGCGGGATGGCCGCCACGGTGTAGGAGGTGCTGTACATAACGGCGGCGAACAGGTACCACCACCACACGGCGGAAAGGTTGCCGGTGCCGGAGATACCAAAAGAGGTCCATTTAAAAATATACGCCAGCGCGAAGGGGATGGCGGAAAGGATCAGATAGGGGCGGTGACGGCCGTACCTGGAATGGGTGCGGTCCGTGATGCTGCCCATGACGGGATCGTTGAAGGCGTCCCACAGGCCGTTGATCAGCGAGATGCGGCCCGCCTGCTCGGTGTTCAGCCCCTCCACGTAGGCCAAAAACTGCTGGTGGAACTGGCCGATGGGATAGCCCGCGCCGCCCAGCGTAATGTTGGCGGAGGTAAAATTCAGCGCCGGAACGAACACTTCCTTCACGGTCCCCTCCACGCCGATGATATCCTTTACTTTCTCCAGAACGGAACCCACGCCCATCATCTCCTCTTTAGCATAGTAATATAATAAAGTAATGATAACAGTTCCGGGGCAATTTGTCAAACCATAATCGCACTTTTCGCTATTTTGTGTATATTGCCCAATAAATACCACTTCAATTTCGGCAGAGAAACGGTGAATAATACAAGGATTGGGCTTGCATTGAATATTCCGGTATGATATAATTCATTGGTAAAAGTCTGATTTTGGATTTTATCTCAAAATATTGGAGGTTTTTTATTTTGAAAGTGTACAGCGCAGAAAACATCCGCAACATCTGTCTGGCGGGCCACGGCGGCAGAGGCAAAACGACTCTGGCCGAAGCCATGCTCTACGCGGCGGGCGCTTCCGACCGTCTGGGCCGGGTAGCCGACGGCAACACCGTGATGGACTTTGACGCGGAAGAAAAACGCCGCCACAATTCCGTTTCCTCGGCGGTGGCTCCTCTGGAGTGGCTGGGCAAAAAGATCAACGTCATCGACACCCCCGGGCTGTTCGACTTTGCCACCGGTATGGCCGAAGGCATCCGCGCGGCGGAGGCGGTGCTGATCGTTCTGGCCGCCGGTTCCGGCGTGGACGTGGGCGCGGAAAAGGCCTACAAGGCCGCTTCCGCCAGAAACATGTCCAAGTTTGTGGCCGTTACCCGCTGCGACGCGGAAAACACCGACTTCTACAAGACCGTGGAAGCACTGAAGGAAGAGTACAGCACGGAAGTGTGCCCCGTGGTGGTCCCCTACATGGTCAACGACAAGGTGCAGTGCTACGTCAACTTCCTGCAGGACAAGGCTTTTGAATACAAAAACGGCAAAGCCACCGAGGTGCCCATGCCCTCCGACGACCGCATCACCGAGATCCACGAGGAATTCAAAGAGGCCGTCGCCACCGCGGACGAGGAGCTGATGGAAAAGTTCTTCGAGGGCGAGGATTTCACCCATGACGAGATCGTCAACGCCCTGTCCATCGGCGTGGCGGACGGCACCCTGATGCCCGTTTACGCCTGCGCCGGCTACACCATGGACGCCGTTGACCTGGTGCTGAACGGCATCGCCAAGCTGGCCCCCGCCCCCACCGCCGTCACCGATACCGCCAAGGACGCGGACGGCAACGACGTGGAGCTGAAGTGCGACGAGAACGGCCCGCTGGCGGCCATCTGCTTCAAGACCGTGGCCGACCCCTTCGTGGGCAAGATGAGCTACGTAAAGGTCGTCTCCGGCAAAATCGCCTCCGACGTGCCCTGCGTGTGCGCCCGTACCGGCTCCACCCAGAGAATGGGTAAGATCCTGACCGCCCGCGGCGGCAAGACCGAGGACGCGGCCGCCATCGTGGCCGGCGACATCGGCGTTATCACCAAGCTGGACGAGTTCATGACCGGCGACACCCTTTGCGGCGACAAGAACACCCTCAGCCTGGAAGGCCCGGTATTCCCGGCTCCCTGCCTGCAGATGTGCGTCAGCGCCAAGAAGAAGGGCGAAGAAGAAAAGGTCGCCGCCGGCCTCAGAAGACTGGCGCAGGAAGACCCCTGCATCAGCTTCTATACCAACGACGAGACCAGAGAGCAGATCCTGGCGGGCTTAGGCGAGCAGCACCTTGACCTGGTCGTCACCAAGCTGAAGGCGAAGTTCGGCGTGGAAGTGGATCTTTCCACTCCCAGAGTGGCCTACAGAGAGACCATCCAGAAGAAGGTGGAGATCCACGGGCGCCACAAGAAGCAGACCGGCGGTCACGGCCAGTTCGGCGACGTGTGGATCCGCTTTGAGCCCACCGATTCCACTGAGCTGGAGTTTGCCGAGGAAGTGGTCGGCGGTTCCGTGCCGAGAAACTTCTTCCCCGCCGTGGAAAAGGGCCTGCGCGACTGCGTCGCCAGAGGTCTGGTGGCCGGTTACCCGGTGGTGGGCCTGAAGGCCGTTCTGTACGACGGCTCCTACCATCCCGTCGACTCCTCCGAAATGGCGTTCAAGACCGCCGCTTCCCTGGCTTTCAAGCAGCTGAAGGATACGGCCAACCCCGCCATTCTGGAGCCCATCGGCACCCTGAAGGCCTACATCCCCGACGACAACATGGGCGATATCATGGGCGACGTGACCAAGCGCCGCGGCCGCGTGCTGGGCATGGGCGCCGCGGACGAGCCCAAGATGCAGCTGCTGGAGGCGGAAGTCCCCATGGCGGAAATGGGCGATTTCTCCACCACGCTCCGTTCCGTCACGGCCGGCAGAGGCCACTTCTCCCTGGAGTTTGCCAGATATGAGAAGGCGCCGCAGGATGTTGCGCAGAAGGTCATCGCCGAATCCCACATGGAAGACGACGACGAAGACTGATAAACAATACGCAGGGCGTCGATGGTTTCTCATCGGTGCCCTGTTTTTGTGAGAAAAAAAGGAGAGAACTCATCATGACAAGGATCGTCAGCTTTTTCGGCTCCCTCGTATTCTTTTTTGCCTCTCTGTTCCCCTGGATGTTTTCCAACTTCCCCAAAAAGCCCTCCGGTCCCAAGGTGGATATGTCCAAATTTGAAATGACCTGGAACGACGAGTTCGACGGCGACACGCTGGACCGGACCAAGTGGGCCACCATGGACTGGCTCAACATGCGCAAGGGCGGCTTCTGGCACAGGGACCTGATCAGCGTGCACGACGGCAACCTGGATATCGCCACAAGGTACCTCAAGGACGGCCTGAACGGCAACCCCGCCGGCTACTACACCGGCATTGTGGAAACGCGCATCAACAAGGACAACGTGCTGTTTGAGCAGTGCTACGGCTACTATGAGTGCCGCTGCATCCTGCCCGCCTCCACCGGCATGTGGAGCGCCTTCTGGATGATGAACGAGGGCGTGTACAACATCGACGATTCCGGCGAGGACGGCACCGAGGTGGATATCTTTGAATCCATGCGGTACCAGGACCACTGGTGGAAGGCCGGCGACTCCGTGGTCAGCGGCATCCACTACGACAACTACGGGCCGGAATCCAAGGGCGACAGCATCGGCTATTATTTCGCCAACAACCCCTATGAGGAATACAACACCTACGGGCTGGAATGGAACGCCGACGAGTATATCTTCTATATCAACGGCGTGGAGACAGGCCGCATCACCAAGGGCGGCGTTTCCGACAACCCGGAGTACCTTATCCTCTCCTGCGAGGTGGCCGGTGAAAACGGCGTGGCCAACGCCGACCGGCACGGCACAGGCCCCATCAGCCTGCCGCAGGACGGCTCCGCGGTCCACTTTTTAGTGGACTACGTGAGAGTATACCAGTATAAAGATTTGCTTTAATAGAAAGGAAACTACCAAAAATGGACACCAAAGAAAGAAGAGTAGGCACCTGTTCCCGCGGCATCCGCTGCCCCATCATCCGTGAGGGAGACGACATTGCGAAGATCGTGGCGGACAGCGTGCTGGAAGCCGCCGAATGCGAGGGCTTTGCCCTGCGGGACCGGGACGTGATCTCCGTGACGGAATCCGTGGTGGCCCGGGCCCAGGGCAACTACGCCACCGTGGACGATATCGCGGCGGACGTGAAAGCGAAGCTGGGCGGCGGTACGATCGGCGTGATCTTCCCCATCCTCTCCCGCAACCGCTTTGCCATCTGCCTGCGGGGCATCGCCAAGGGCGCCAAAAAAATCGTGCTGATGCTCAGCTACCCCTCCGACGAGGTGGGCAACGAGCTGGTCAGCCTGGATAAGATCGACGCCGCGGGCGTGAACCCCTATTCCGACGTGCTGACGGAGGCGAAATACCGTGAGCTGTTCGGCGTGAACAGGCATGAATTCACCGGCGTGGACTACGTGCAGTACTACGGCGACCTGATCCGGGAGATGGGCGCGGAGGCGGAGATCATCTTTGCCAACCATGCCAAAACCATCCTGAATTACACCGACTGCGTGCTGACCTGCGATATCCACACCCGGGCGCGCACCAAGCGCATCCTGAAGGCCGCCGGGGCCAGGGTGGTCTGCGGGCTGGACGATATCCTGAACGCGCCGGTCAACGGCAGCGGCTGCAACGAAAAATACGGCCTGCTGGGCTCCAACAAGTCCACCGAGGAAAAGATCAAGCTGTTCCCCCGCAACTGCCAGCCGGTGGTGGAGGACGTGCAGAAGCGCATCCTGGAAGCCACGGGCAGGCACGTGGAGGTGATGGTCTACGGCGACGGCGCCTTCAAGGATCCCCAGGGCAAGATCTGGGAGCTGGCCGACCCGGTGGTCTCCCCCGCCTTTACGGACGGCCTCATCGGCACCCCCAACGAGCTGAAGCTGAAATACCTGGCGGACAACGACTATAAGGACCTTTCCGGCGAGGCGCTGAAGGAGGCCATCTCCGCCAGCATCAAGGCCAAGGACGGCGACCTGAAGGGCAGCATGGCCAGCCAGGGCACCACCCCCCGCCAGCTGACCGACCTGATCGGCTCCCTCTGCGACCTGACCAGCGGCAGCGGCGACAAGGGAACGCCCGTGGTGCTGGTGCAGGGGTACTTCGATAATTATACGAATTAAAAGGCAGTTCTTCTGAGGAGAACCATCAATGACAAGATCCATTTCCAGATTTTACACCATCATTTTCGCCCTGCTGGTCATGCTGGGGGCGGTTTCACTCTCACTGCCGGGGATACAATCCTCCGCGAAAATCGACTATTCCTTTTCGGACGATCAGAACGGCTGCGCGGGAGGCACCGTTACGGTGAACGCCTCCCTGCCCGGCGAGTACAAGCTCTACTGGGGCGACGCCAACGGCAACCGGCTGACGGCGGAAGAGGCCGGAGAGGAGATCCCCTACACGGAGTTCGGCGCGGTCACCGTCTCCAAGGGTGAGGGCAGTACCAGTATATACGAGTACACAGCCATTCCCGAAGGCGCCAGAACTGTATTGGCTTATCAGGGCGCTTTCAAGAAAGGCCAGGCGGACATTCCGGCGGAAAAGCAGACCGTTAACGGCGACCTGCTGTATTCCTTCGGCGCGCTGTCCGACGTGCATTTCAACCGCTACAACCTCTCTTTGACGGGCGACGACGCCTGCCTTGCCTTCCGCAACGCGCTGGAGTTCATGGACAAAAGCGACGTGTCGCTGGTGGCCATCTCCGGCGATATCAGCACCAAGGCGGAGGAGGATTCCTTCCGGAAGTTCAGCGACATCGTTTCCGACTTTGATTTTCCGGTGTACTCCTGCACGGGCAACCACGACGTGGGCTATGACGACATCTGGGACCAGTGGCACGAGTACGTCAACCCGGACGTGTACGCCAACCCCGGCCGGACGGATATCGAGCTGGCGGAGAACGGGGTAGATTTCCTGTATAAGGGCGACGACCTCCGCGGCGACGTGTTTATCTTCCTCAGCCAGCGTTACTGGGATTACAACCGTCCGGAAAGCCGACTGCTGGAGGACGCGCAGCTGGACTGGCTGGAAGAAAAATTCGAGCAGTACAGGGACCGCACCGTCTACCTCTACTTCCACACCTTTATGGCGGACGACAACAACGACCCCACCATGGGCGAGGGCAACCTGATCAACAACAAGGGCGTCACCTACGACCTGACCTACACCGTTGGCACCGCGGACGAGGTGCGTCTGAAGGCGCTGCTGAAGGAGTACAAAAACGTGGTCTTCTTCAACGGCCATTCCCACTGGGATTTCGACAGCTACACCATGAATGAGCAGACGAACATCACCAGCTACGGCGGCAATTACGCCACCTTCGTGCACATCCCCAGCGTCTCCTCCCCCCGCTCCGTCGGCCCCAACGACAAGGACCGAAGCGAACGGTATATGCGCTCCTCCCAGGGGTACCTGGTAAAGGTGTACGCGGATAAAATCGTGCTGACCGGCGTGGAATTCTGGGGCACCCGGTACCTTTCCTACGCCACGTTTCACATTTACCGCTGAACAGCATACAATAACGTAAAGCGGGCAGCCGACAGCCGGCCGCCCGTTTTTTTCATAAAAAAACTTGACGGCGTACGGTCAACGTGCTAAGATATTGATTCAGCACGTTTTTACATCATCCTGCAAAATCCTTTTGTTTGAGGAATCATTCTTATGATATACAACAACATATTAGAAGCCATCGGCCACACGCCGATGATCCGGCTGCAGCGGCTCCCCCGCCCCGGCTCGGCGGAGGTGCTGGTCAAATTCGAGGGGCTGAACGTGGGCGGCTCCATCAAAACCCGCACGGCCCTCAACATGATCGAGGACGCGGAGCGCAAGGGGCTGATCGGCCCGGATACCGTGATCGTGGAACCCACCAGCGGCAACCAGGGCATCGGTCTGGCGCTTGTGGGCGCCGTGAAGGGCTACAAGGTCATCATCATCATGCCGGACTCCGTCAGCAAGGAACGCCGCATGCTGGTCCGTCAGTACGGCGCGGAGGTCCGTCTCGTCCACGACCGCAACAACATCGGTGAATGCATCGAGAAGTGCATCGAGATGGCCCAGGAGATGGGAAGGGAAGACCCGAACGTCTTCATCCCGAACCAGTTTGAAAACTACAATAACATCGAAGCGCACCTGCAGCACACCGCGCTCGAGATCCTTGACGACATGGATGGTCAGCCCATCCACGCCTTCTGCTCCGGCGTCGGCACCGGCGGTACGCTGTCCGGCATCGGCAAAGTGCTGAAGGAAGCGAACCCGGATATCTCTATCGTGGCCTGTGAGCCCGATAACGCCGCCATTCTCAGCGGAGGCAACATCGGTACCCATTTGCAGATGGGCATCGGCGACGGCGTCATCCCGGCCATTCTGGACCAGGAGATCTACAACGACATCCGCATCGTCACCGATGAGGAGGCCCTCGAGACCACCCGCCGTCTGGCAGCGGAGGAAGGCATCCTCTGCGGCATCTCCAGCGGCACGAATGTGTCCGTCGCGCTGAAGCTCGCGAAGGAACTCGGGAAGGGGAAGACGGTCGTCACGGTCCTGCCGGATACGGGCGAACGGTACTTCAGCACCATCCTGTTTGAGTAAATCGTTTAAAAACGACGTACCTATTGAACTTTTCGTTTGATTGCGCTATAATTCACTTATAATTATAAATATAATTATAAGGAGGAGTTTGGAAATGCCGGAATTCACTTATGAGATCACGGAAGAATTTGGCGTCCTTTCGGAGAACGCCCGCGGCTGGACCAAGGAACTGAACAAGGTCTCCTGGAACGGCGGAAAACCGAAGTTTGATATCCGTGACTGGGCTCCCGAGCATGAGCGCATGGGCAAAGGCGTCACTCTCAACGAGGAAGAGGCCGCTGAGCTCAAAGAGCTTCTGAACGGAATCAAAGATCTTTAAGCCATCTTTGAACACCAGAGAATGGAACACCGGTAGCGGTCCGATCAGGACATGCGCCGGTGTTTTTTCTTGTGACACGTCACAGAATCCTCTCTGCGGCCGTCTAAGGAGTGTAACAGCAATGGAGGTGAACAGCATTGCGAATGGACAAAGCATGGTTCTCGGACCAGATCCGGGAAAGGGAAGCGGCGATGTACGCGCTGGCGATGAGCTATATGAAGCAGGAGGACGATGCCCTCGACTGCATGCAGCAGAGCATACTGAAGGCGTATGAGCATCTCGACACCCTGAGAGACCCGGAGAAGTTCAAACCCTGGCTCTACGGCATCCTCATCAACTGCTGCAAAGATGAACTGCGGCGCAGGAAGCGTGCCGGGGTCCCGGAGGAACACACGGAAGACCGCCCGGCGCCGGAAGCGGCCGTCTCGACGGAGACGAAACAGGTCCTCTGGAATGCTGTGGACCGCCTCGGTGAACCGTATCGGACGGTGCTCATCCTTTTCTATTATGAAGACCTGCCGACGGCAGACGTCGCGGCAGCGACGGGCACCCGACCCGCCACGGTCCGCAAACAGCTGGAACGCGCGCGGGATCTGCTGAGAGCAGAGCTCGCGAAGGAGGGATTCGATGAAACGGAATGACGATATGCTTCGCAAACTGGCGCAGGAGGAGCGCGCCCGGGTCGAGGTGCCGGACCATGTCCGGTCTGCCGTCGAAGAGACGCTCGCCTCACTGCCCGAGACGCCGGCCTCGAACGTCGTTGAGATGCCGAAGCGAACAAGACACTGGAAGATCCCCGCGACGATCGCGGCCGCCTTCCTGGCCATCTTCCTGATCCTCCCGAACACCGGCGCTCCGGTGGCACAGGCCCTTTCGAGCATCCCGGTCCTCGGCACGGTCTTCGAGGCCGTCACCTTCCGGGAGTACGCGGAGGAGACCGAGACGACCGACGTGAGCGTGAAGACGCCGAAGATCGCGTCGGAGGAAAAGGGGAAAGAGGCCGCGGAAGCGGTCAGCGCTGAGATCGACGCAATGAACGAGAAAGCCGTCGCGCAGTTCAGGAAGGACCACGCGGACGGCGGCTACGGAAGCCTCGATATCTATTATGATGTAGCGGCAGACACCGACCGCTGGTACACCGTCCGGGTCGTCCGGGAAGAGACGGCCGCGTCAGGCGCTGTGGAAGAGGACTACTACACGTTCGACAAACAGACCGGCAACCTGGTCATCCTGTCGGACCTCTTTGAGAAGGATGAGTACATCGCCCACATTTCAGAGAACATCAAAAAGCAGATGCGGGCACAGATGAAGAAGGACGACTCGGTCTCCTACTTCCTCGACTCCGACATGCCGGAGGAGGACTTCGCCGAGATCGACCCGAACCAGGACTTCTACATCGCCGAAGACGGCAGCCTCGTCGTCTGCTTCGACGAATACGAAGTCGCTCCCGGCTCCATGGGCACGGTCAGCTTCAAGGTCCCGCCAAAAGTCTACCGCGGAGACTTGAAACCTGAATATAAGTAAACACTGAAATGCAGATCCCC
>CAMJYF010000018.1 GCA_946409885.1 uncultured Clostridia bacterium
GCCACCACAAGGAGCTCAAACGTATTCTGCTGACGGCCTCCGGAGGCCCCTTCTACGGCTGGACCCGGGAACAGCTGGCCTTCGTCACCCCGGCCGACGCCCTGAAGCACCCCAACTGGGACATGGGCGCGAAGATCACCATTGATTCCGCCTCCATGTTCAACAAGGGCCTGGAGCTGATCGAGGCCCACTACCTCTTCGGCGTGGCGCCGGAGGATATCGACATTTTAGTGCACCGGGAGAGCATCATCCACTCCATGGTGATGTACGACGACAACTCCGTCATTGCCCAGCTGGGGCTTCCCGATATGCGCATCCCCATCCAGTACGCGCTGACCTATCCGGAGCGCTACCCCTCCCCCGTGGGAGAGCTGGACCTGGCGGCCATCGGCAAACTGACGTTCTACCAGCCCGATTACCAGGTGTTCGACTGCCTGAACATCTGCCGGGAGGCCATCGGCAAGGGCGGGCTGTACCCCGCCGCGGTCAACTCCGCCAACGAGGAGGCCAACCGCCTGTTCCGGGAGGGGAAGATCGGCTTCCTTGACCTGGGCCGCCTGATCCGCACCGCCTTCGATATCACGCCGGACGTGACCGACTTTACCGTGGAGGACATCTACGCCACGGATGACCTCGTACGCAGGCATGTAAAAGAGTCGATTTGAGGTGCCGCGCTGCCGGATAACGTCCCGACAACTCCCTCATTTCAGCCTCATTTCAGGCAATACTATTATAAACACTTAAAAACTCTCTGTTGTTCGGAGGAACACGAATTGCATCCGATATTATTATCCGTTACGCAGACCGTGGGGACTGGCGTCTGGGGCAAGGTGATCACCGTCCTGCTCGCCATCCTGTTTTTCGGCTTCATCATCGCCCTGCACGAATTCGGGCACTTTTCCACCGCCAAGCTGTTCAGAATGCGGGTCAACGAATACTCCATCGGCATGGGGCCCGCGCTGCTGAAAAAAAAGAAGGGCGAAACGCAGTATTCCCTGCGCCTGCTGCCCATCGGCGGCTATGTGGCGCTGGAGGGTGAGGACGAGGATTCCGACGATCCCCGCGCCTTCGGCAACCAAAAGGCATGGAAGCGCTTTATCGTGATCGCCGCCGGCGCCACCCTCAACATCATTCTGGGGCTGGTGCTCATCGGCATTATGCTGGGCGTTACCGGCAGCATCCCCACCACCACGGTCAGCGACGTCTCCGACGAGCTGGCGGCCGCCGAAAACGGCGTCCACGTGGGGGATAAAATCGTCTCCATCGACGGCATCCGCGTGTTTTCCTCCCGGGACCTGTACTACTGCCTTTACCGCAGCGAGGACGACGCCTACGATATCGTGCTGAAGCGCGGCGGGGAAAAGCTGTCGCTGACCGACGTGCCCGTGCAGTACAGCGCGGAACAGGGCTACTGCTCCTTTATCGTGGGCAGTGAAAAGGCGGGCTTCCTCAACAGCGTTTCCGGCAGCTTCCGGGAGACGCTGTCCATGTCCAAAATGATCTTTCTCAGCCTGGTGGACATGGTCCGCGGCCAGTACGGGCTGAAGGATATGTCCGGCCCCATCGGCACCATCAACATTGTGGCCGATACCGCCATCGAGTCGGTCAAGACCTCCGATTACGGCTCCATCATCTTTATTTTAGCGTTCATCACCGTCAACATCGGCATCGTGAACCTGCTTCCCCTGCCGGCGCTGGACGGCGGCAGGCTGTTCTTCATCCTCATCGAGATGATCGTCAGAAAGCCGGTGCCGAAAAAGTTTGAGGCGGTGGTCCACGCGGTTGGCCTGGTGCTGCTGCTGGCGCTGATGGCGCTGATCTCCTTCAACGACATCGTCAATCTCTTCAAGAAATAAAGGATACTATTATGGGCAGCAAAAAAACGGTAACCATCGGCAAACTGACCATCGGCGGCGGGCACCCCGTGGCCGTACAGTCCATGCTGAACAAAGAAGCGCACGATATCCCGGGCAGCGTGGCCCAGGCAAAGGAACTGGAGGCGGCCGGGTGCGAGATCATCCGCGCCACCGTGCCGGACCGGGAAGCGGTGCGGACGATCGCCGCGCTGAAGGAGGCGGTCTCCGTCCCCATCGTGGCGGATATCCACTTCGACTATAAAATGGCGCTGGAATCGCTGGCGGCGGGGGTGGACAAGATCCGCATCAACCCCGGCAACATCGGCTCCGACGACCGGGTGAAGGCTGTGGCGGAGGAGTGCCAACGCAGGGGCGTTCCCATCCGCATCGGCGTCAACTCCGGCTCCGTGGAAAAGGAGATTTTGGCAAAGTACGGCTCCCCCACCCCGCAGGCGCTGGTGGAAAGCGCCCTGTACCACGTGCGGCTGCTGGAAAAGCACGACTTTGACGATATCGTCATCTCCATCAAATCCTCCAACGTGCCCACCATGATCGCCGCCTACCGGCTGATGGCGCAGCGCTGCGACTATCCGCTGCACCTGGGCGTGACGGAGGCGGGCACTGAGCGCATGGGCCTCATCAAATCCGCCGCGGGCATCGGCGCCCTGCTGGTGGACGGCGTCGGTGATACCATCCGGGTGTCCCTGACCGCCCCGCCTGTCAAAGAGGTATACGCCGGGTTTGACATCCTCAAAGCGCTGGGCGTTCGCAAAAAGGGCGTGAATATCGTCGCCTGCCCCACCTGCGGCCGGACGAAGATCGACCTGATCGGCCTGGCCACCCGGGTGGAGGATGCCCTGCGGACCTGCGAAAAGGAGATCACCGTGGCCGTGATGGGCTGCGTGGTCAACGGGCCGGGCGAAGCGCGTGAGGCGGACATCGGTATTGCCGGCGGCAACGGCGAAGGGCTGCTGTTCCGCAAGGGGGAGATCCTGCGGAAGGTGCCGGAAGAGGCGCTGTTCGACGAGCTGATGAAGGAGATCGAACGGATCTGACCGGCGTTTTTCCGGCATACGGCAATTCTGCCGTCACGGTACGGCAAAAATAATTCGACAGAATACTGCGGCGGCCGGTGAAAAACGGCCGTTTTTTTATTTTCATTTAAATTAACCCAAATATAATAAGAATCAGCTGTTATCTTTTTCTACGCGGCAGCGTCATAAGCTATCCGCCGAAAGATGCCCTCATCTTCCGACATTATACGTCGATCTCACTCGTTCGCAGATACATTTCCGGAGGTTTTTTTCATGCGCCACAGCAGATCCCGTCATTATCTCGCTGTCCTTCTGACAGCGGTCACCGTCTTTTCCTGTTTCACATTCGGCCTGGGGGGTGTTTCCGCCCAGACCAGCGGAACCGCGGAGGCGTTCGTCAGAATTGCCTCCGGCGAAGTGGATTACTACGAGGAGGCCTTCGGCCGCACCAAATACGGCGCCGCCTTTGGCGACGCTGACCTGGCCGACTGGGACTGCGCCTTCGTGGCCTGGTGCGCCGGGGAGGCCGGCGTCCCCTCCGACGTGATCCCCAACTACCTGGACGCGAAATCACTGCAGAGCTTTTTCAAAACCCAGGGGACCTACAGCGCCTCCGCCGCGCACGGCTCCTCCTACGCGCCGCAGGCGGGCGATATCGCCTTCCTCTCCCTGACGGCCAACGTCCGCGAGCTGACAAGCGTGGGCGTTGTGGAGAGCGTTTCGGAGACCGGCTTCACGCTGATCGAGGGCAACTGCCCCAACCGGGTCCGCCGCAACGCCTACACCATGGATAACGAAGCCGTCATCGGCTTCGGCTCCCCCGCCTATTCCGCCATCCGCGGCGAAACTGCCTCCGCCTCCGCCACGCCGAACGCCTTTGAAACAGGGCTTTATTCCCTGCAATACGATATGAACCTGCGCGTGTCGCCCGCCATGGGAACCACCATTCTGGCGCTGATCCCGCAGGGCACCGTCATTGCGGTGGACAAGACCAGCGCGGAATGGGGCCACACCACCTATCAGGGCAAAGAGGGCTGGGTCTCGCTGAGCTTCAGCACCCTGGTGGCCAGCACCGAAACCAAAAACACCATCGGCCAATACCGTACCAACGCGGTGCTGAACTTTCGTTCCACCGCCGTCATCGCCAACAACAACATTCTGGGCACCATCCCCTCCGGCACCCTTCTGACGGTTTCGGAGATCAGCGGCAACTGGGGCAAAACGATCTACAACGGCCGTACCGGCTGGGTCTCGCTGGATTACTGCACCGTGTTCAAGCCCGGCGCCAATGAGCCCGTCGCGGCGCAGCCCTCCGACAAGGACCTGAAGGTGGACTGGCTGGTGATCGATATCTCCCGCCATAACGCCGTGGGCAACTTCAACTGGAACGCCATCAAAGCGGCCGGCGTGATGGGCGTCATCATCCGCGTGGGCGGCCGCGGCTACGGCAGCGCCAAAAGCCTGTACGACGACACCGCGTTCTATCAGCACTATACCGGCGCCAAAAACGCGGGTCTTCACGTGGGCGCCTACTTCTTCAGCTATGCCCTGAACACGGCGCAGGCGAAGGAAGAAGCCCAGATGACCATCAACATCCTGCGCTCCTGCAACGCCAAGCTGGACATGCCCGTCTTCATCGATATTGAGGACTACGCGGAATCCGACTACGTGGACACCCAGCACCAGAAAGCGGGCAGGGCCGCCTGCAGCACCGTGGTGAACACCTTTTGCGACACGGTGAAAAACGCGGGCTACTACCCCGGCGTTTACTGCAACAAGAACTTCGCCGAAAACCTGCTGGATCAGTCCGTGTTCACCTCCGACAGGGCGCTGTGGATCGCTCACTACGCCTCCGCCTGCGGCTATACGCGGAACACGGTACATATGTGGCAGTATACCGGCACCGGAAAGGTCTCCGGCTATTCCGGCACCTATCTGGATATGAACCGCTGCTATGTGAACTTCCCGCTGCTCATCAGCGGCGGCGGCACGATCAATCCCCAGCACACCACCCCCAACCCCACGCCCGGCGTATCGGAAACCACCACGGCAAAGCCCGTCACCCCGCCCGTAACGGAACCGCCCAAGCCCGTCGTCAAGCGGGAATGGGAGACCACCCAGGCACCCACCTGCACAGAGGACGGTATGGCCAGCCTCTTTGAGGGGACAAGGCTGTTCGCCAAGCGCTCCCTCAGCGTCGCCCACAGCAATCCCGTCAACTGTGTGCTGCGCGACGAAACCGCCATCCCCGGCGCGGGCGAGACCTTTGACCTCAACGCCAACAAGGACCGTTTCTACAGCGAGGCCAACAGCTTTTACCTCACCAAATGCGCGGAGGTGAACGCCAACGGCGGCTGCCGCTTCCAGTACTGCCCCGACTGCAACGAGATCCTGCAGGTAAACTTCTACTACAAGTCCTCCTGCAGCCACGCCTACGCCGAGCAGGTCGTTTCCGAGCCCACCTGCGACAGGGAAGGCGTCGGAAAAACGGTCTGCGCCAAATGCGGTAAAACCGGCAGTGAATACGTCATCCCGCGGGAGGAACACACCCCCGGGGCCATGACCTACATGGAAAGCACCCAGGCCTCCCCCGCCTGCTACGGCATTCTCTGCAGCGTCTGCGGCAGGCTGACCTACGCCTCCTATAACGTTCTCGCCGGCGACGTGGACGGCGACATGGAGGTCACCGCGGCGGACGCCCGTCTGACGCTCCGCCATACGGTTTCACTGGAACAGATCGCGGAAGAATACCTGCTGAACGCCGATTTCAACAACGACGGATCCATTGAGGCGGAGGACGCCCGCCTGATCCTTCGCAAGGCCGTTAATCTTGACTGAACAAGGAGGAACAACGGATGAAAAAACTGCTGAGCGCCCTGCTGTGCGCCATACTGTGCGTCTCCCTGCTGCTGCCCGCTGCGGCGGCGCTGGACAACACGGCGAAAAATCTTCTCAACGCCGCGTCACTCACCCCCCTGTACACCGGCTATTCCCCGCTGGATCAGCTGATCCGGAACATCTTCAGCTCCCGCTTCAGCGCGGGGGCCAGCACTTACGACAAAATCAAGGCCTGCTACGATTACGTGAACACGGGCGCCTCCTACCGGGGCGTCACCCCGCCCGCCTCCACCTACAACGCCATCCGCAGCGAGTGCGGCTACTATAAAACCGAGGATATGTACGCGGTGGCAAGGGCCTACCACTTTCTGCAGGACAAAAAGGGCAGCTGCATCGATTTCGCGGACGCCTTTCTGGTGCTGGCCCGCGCCGTGGGCCTGGAGTGCTACCTGATGCACGGCACCTACGATTCCGGTTCCCACTACTGGAACCTGATCAAGCTGAACGGAAGCTATTACGTCTTTGATACGGAGGCGGACTGGCGGTCCGCCGGCAGCAGCTGGTCCAACCCCAAATACAACAGCTTCTGCCTGAGCGAATCCGCCGATTCCCACCGTCGCTGCGACCGCAGCGCCTGCATCGCCGAGTTCGGCAATTTCCGCTGCGCCAACAAGACCAACAACCCCGGCGCCACGATCCCCGGTTCCACTGTCCCCGGCACTACCGTTCCGACCCAGACCTCCACTCCCGCCGCAAGCTATACCGCGGGCACCTACCGGACGAATGAACTGATGTATTTCCGTTCCGGCCACAGCACCTCTTCCTCCAGCTATATGAAGATCGCAAGCGGCACCACCGTCAACGTCACGGAAATTTACGTGGACAACAGCGGTTCCGAAACGCTGTACTGGGGCAAGATCACCCATAGCGGCAAAACGGGCTGGATCGCCCTGAACTGGAGCACCAAAATCGTCGGCACAGGCAGCCCCTCCACCACCGTACCGGGCAACACGCCCCAAACGACCACCCCCACACAGCCCGTGCTCACCACCCCCGTTCAGCCGGAAACCACCTACTCCGTAGGGGCCTATACGGTCATCCAGACGCTCAACTTCCGCTCCGCCCCCTCCCTGGGCTCCGCCATCTACAGCGAGATTCCGGTGGGCGTTACGCTGATCGTCACCGAGATCAGCGGCGCCTGGGGCAAGACGTCCTTCCTGGGGGTAACCGGATGGATCATGCTGCCGTACTGCAGCTATAACAACTCGGCATACGTCTACTACGCCATCCCCGGCGACGCGGACGGCGACGGCGAGATCACCTCGCTGGACGCGCGTACCATCCTGCGCTTCTGCGTTTCCCTGGAAACGCTCGATAAAGACTGGATCGTCCGGGCGGACGCGGACTGCGACGGCAGCATTACCCCGGAGGACGCCCGCCTGACCCTGCGGAAAAGCGTCCATTTAGACTAACAGGAGGAACACCATGAAAGTTGAACTGAACCCCGACGCCGAGATCGTCAAGACCGTAAAGGAAGGCCTGAAGCAGACGGGCGGCTACTGCCCCTGCCGCAGAGAAAAGACCCCGGAGACCAAGTGCATGTGCAAGGAGTTCCGCGACCAGATCGCCGACGAAAGCTTTGAGGGCTTCTGCCACTGCATGCTGTATTACAAGCGTAAATAACAACGGTCGCGGTAAACCGCGGTTCTCCCTCCCCTGTTCAGCGTAAAAAGATGACCCCCGAACGTCAGTTCAGAGGTCATCTTTTTGTTCTGCATCATCCCGCCGCCCTGCGGCTGCCGTCAGCAGATTCTGGCGAACAGGGACTTGAGGAATTCGTAGATCCGCGTCACGAATTTCGTCAGCGCGTCCATCATGGACCGCATCGGCGTGTTCTCGTTCACGCCCGTCAGCGGAATCACCGTGGGACTGTCCTTTACGCCCGTATGGGGGACCCAGTTCACCGCGCCGTGGTAGGTATCCTCCACACCGGCGGAGCCCACGTTGTGGCGGCCGCTCTCATCGTAGCGGTAAACGGTCACCTCGGTATCGGTGATCTCAAACAGCGTCATGGTAAGGCTCACGTCCGCGCCGTTGCCGTTATCACGGTAATAGCCTGTGTAACCGGCGTTGATGTAGGTAAAGTTCAGCGTGTGGGTATCCCAGGCCAGCGAGTTGCCGGGCTTGCAGACGTTGATTTCGTCACCCTTTTCCAGGCAGATGGAACCGCCGCCCAGATAGTCGTCCCAGCTGTTGGAGTGGTTGTGGCCGAACAGGAAGATGATGTTCAGGCCCTTTTCGCCCGCCTCGTTCAGCACGTTGAGGATGTATTCGCCATAGCGACCGTCGCCGATGTTGCGGCTGCGCAGGGTGTAGTGCAGCGGCAGGTGGGACATGACGAAAATGGGGGCGGTGAAGTTTTCTTCCAGCTTTTCGTTCAGGTAGGCCTTCAGGTTTTCGGAGGTGCCCTTTACGATCTCGCGGCTGGCGCCCATCCACATATAGTCGTCCTCGTTGATGACGAACACGCCGTACTTGCCGCTGGCGGGGTCGTTGTTGCCGCTCATGGCCATACCGGCGGTGCCCACCAGAGAGTCGTGGTTGCCCTGGCTGAACACCTTCTGCGCCTCCTCCGGCACGATGGCCTTTGTGCCTTCCTTCAGGGAGTTGATCCCCGCCGCCGTGGCGGAGGGCGTCATGGTCAGCTCGTAGTCGTAGTCGCCGCAGGCCACCAGCGCGTCAACGCTTTCCACCCCGTCCGCCTGCATGGCCGCCACCACCGAGGAGACCACCTTTTCACCGGCCTCGTTGCCGTCCGGGTTCTGATAGTCCGAGCAGGCCAGCACCCGTGTCACCCCGTCGTCCGACAGTGAAAAAACGGGACTGATGCCCACCAGCAGCGCGCAGCCCAGCAGTAATGCGATGATTTTTTTCTTGTTCATGGTTTTCCTCTCCTGTTCATATTTGTCAGTATCATTATAACGCACCGTAATTATTTTGTAAATATGGATTTTCGCCTCTTTATTTAAAATAATTCTTTACTTTTCCATTATAGTATGTTATAATTCCATTTGTTCGGTCTCTCGGAGCATGGATACAGCCGCGTATGCGCGGTGATCACCTTACGCCTTGCTCTGGGCGATACGGATCAATATCAAAATGAGGTGAAAACAAATGACACAGGCTGAAAAGCAGGCCATCATGGCCGAGTATGCCACACACGAAGGCGACACGGGTTCTCCCGAGGTCCAGATCGCGGTTCTGACCAAACGCATCAACGACCTGAACGAGCATCTGAAGATCCACAAGAAAGACCATCATTCCAGAAGAGGCCTTCTGAAAATGGTCGGTCACAGAAGAAACCTTCTGGCGTATCTGCAGAAGGTAGACATCGAAAGATACCGTGCGATCATCGCGAAACTCGGTCTTCGTAAGTAATGTCAAAGGTTCGGGCGGCAGGGCAACTTGCCGCCTGCGGCTGATTTTCGGGAAAAAATCAGGTTTGAGGTAATAGGTTTGAGGTTTGAGAATGGAAAGCTTCCGCTTTATGCTCAGTTTACCACTCTCGACTTCCGACTCACACCTCACACCTGAAACCTCACACCTACGAAAGGCCCCCGACGGGCGTCGATGTAAAATGTACAATTCAGAGCGTGCAAGCGATTGCGGGCTGTGAATTGTACATTGGCAGAGACCTGCCGGGCAGCCTTTTGAGATAAAACATCAAAAAAAGGAGAACAAAATGATTTTCAAGGATTTCAGAAAGTTTGAAACCACGCTGGCGGGCCGTCCGCTGGTCATCGAGACCGGCATGATGGCGCAGCTGGCCGGCGGCAGCTGCCTGGTCCGCTACGGCGAAACCGAAGTGCTGTGCACCGCCACCATGTCCGACAAGCCCCGCGAGGGCATCGACTTCTTCCCCATGTCCATCGACTTTGAGGAAAAGCTCTATTCCGTGGGCAAGATCCCCGGCTCCTTCCAGCGCCGTGAGGGCCGCCCCAGTGAAAAATCCATCCTGGCCGCCCGTGTGATCGACCGCCCCATCCGCCCGCTGTTCCCCAAGGATATGCGTAACGACGTGGGCATTGTGGCCACCGTCATGAGCGTGGACCCCGACTGCCTGCCGGAGATCGCCGCCATGATCGGCGTTTCCATCGCCCTTTCCATCTCCTCCATTCCGTGGGCCGGCCCCATTGCCGGCTGCTCCGTGGGCCTGGTGGACGGCCAGTTCGTCATCAACCCCACCGCGGAACAGAGAGAAAAATCCGAGATGGCCGTCACCGTGGCCTCCACGGATGAGCTGATCGCCATGATCGAGGCCGGCGCCAACGAGGTCGACAACGAGACCATGTTCGACGGTATCATGTTCGGCCACAAGGAAAACCAGAAGCTGGTGGAATTCATCAAGGGCATTCAGGCGGAGATCGGCAAGCCGAAGATCGACTTCCCCTCCAACGACCCCGCCCCCGAAATGTACGAAGCCGTAAAGGATTTTGTGATCGAGGACGTAAAGGCCGCGCTGGATACCGACGACAAGCGCGTGCGCGACGAGCGCCTGAGCCCCATCTACGCCGCCGCCCATGAAAAGTTCGACGAGGTCTATCCCGACGATATCGCCAAAATCGACGACTGCATCTATAAGACCCAGAAGTACGTGGTGCGCCGCTGGCTGCTGGACGAGGGCAAGCGTGTGGACGGCCGTGGCCTGGACGACATGCGCCCGCTGGACGCCCGCGTGGACCTGCTGAGCCGCGTGCACGGTTCCGGCATGTTCACCAGAGGTCAGACCCAGGTGCTCACCGTGACCACCCTTGGCACCGTGGGCGACGCCCAGGAGCTGGACGGCATCGACGAGCAGGAATCCAAGCGCTACATCCACCACTACAACTTTCCCTCCTACTCCGTGGGCGAAACCAAGCCCTCCCGCGGCCCCGGCCGTCGTGAGATCGGCCACGGCGCGCTGGCCGAGCGTGCCCTGCTGCCCGTGATCCCCTCCATGGAGGAGTTCCCCTATACCATCCGTCTGGTGTCCGAGGTGCTGTCCTCCAACGGCTCCACCTCCCAGGCTTCCATCTGCGGCTCCACCCTGTCCCTGATGGCGGCGGGCGTGCCCATCAAGGCCCCCGTGGCCGGCATCTCCTGCGGCCTTGTCACCGAAGGCGACCGCTTTATCACCATGGTGGACATCCAGGGCTTGGAAGACTTCTTCGGCGACATGGACTTTAAAGTGGGCGGCACCAAGAAGGGCATCACCGCCATTCAGATGGATACCAAGGTCCACGGCCTGACCCCCGCCATCGTAAAAGAGGCGCTGGAAAAGACCTACAAGGCCCGCTGCAAGATCATTGACGAGGTCATGCTGCCCGTGATCCCCGAGCCGCGCAAGGAGCTTTCCAAGTACGCTCCCAAGCTGATCACCACCAAGATCGATCCCGAAAAGATCGGCGACGTGATCGGCAAGCAGGGTAAGGTCATCCAGAAGATCTGCGCCGAGTGTGACGTAAAGATCGACATCGAGGACGACGGCTCCGTGTTCATCGCCGGCCTTGATATGGACAACCTGAACAAGGCCCTGAACATCATCAACACCATCGTACTGGAGCCGGAGGTGGGCGCTATCTACAAGGGCGTCGTCACCCGCCTCATGAGCTTTGGCGCGTTCGTGGAGATCGCTCCCGGACGTGAGGGCATGGTCCACATCAGCCACCTGGACGTGAAGCACACCGAGCGCGTGGAAGACGTGGTGAACGTGGGCGATGAGATCATCGTGGAAGTGCTTCCCACCGACGATCAGGGCCGTCTGAACCTGTCCCGCCGCAACGCGCTGATTAAAGTAGAGGGCCTCACCCCCGAAAACGACATCAGCGACGAGCGCCGCGACAGACGTCCTCCCCGCCGCGACGGCGGCAGAGGCGGTCACGACCACGACCGTGACAGACGCAACAGAAGATAATCACCGCTATTGACTATTGACACAACGACCGCCGGAGTCATCCGACGGTCGTTTTTTACGCTCTTTTTTCTATCTCTTTTTATAAAGAACCAGTTCCGGGTTGGCTCCCTCTTTCTCATAGGTGCAGATCAGGATGAAATCCATGTTCGCCAGCACGCCAAAGCACCGGTCCCCGCCAAATTCCGGTTCCAGTTGGGTCCCCAGATAGGTGGTCCCGTCGTCCAAAAATGGCACATGTTTTCCGTTGGGGAGGCGGTAGGACAGATTGACGTATCTGCCCACCAGCGCGTTCAGCTTTTCCACCTTCGGCATCCCCTCGATACGCAGGTCGTTGATCTCTTCTATCAGCTGTTGCTTGAATTGCTCAAACTGTCCGTTGTCGCTCAGCTCCTCATACCGCTTCCAATAATCCAGCGTGGGCAGCAGCTGTTTCATGTAGGCACGGGCCTGCTCCTCCGTAAAACCGTCCTTCGCCATGTGGCCCACGCAAACGTCGATCAGGTTGTCCATATCGCTGTAAGTATACGTCCCGTCGGCATAGCACCACTGACAATAGGATTCATTGAGGGAGCCGTCCCGGTTCCGGCCGATGATCCCATCCTCCAGCGGCATCCCGCAGCACTGGCAGACGAGCTTTTGCGGCGAACCGAGCAGCGTGTTGATGGATACCCCGAACAGGTTGGAAAGCAGTTTCAACGTCTCCGTATTGGGAACGGTCTCTCCGTTTTCCCAACGGGATACCGCCTGCCGGGTCACAAAAACCTTTGCCGCCAGATCGTCCTGCGACAACCCGTTCTTTGTTCTTAATTCCAATAATACGTCTTTGGTGTTCATCTTCATTCCTCCTCTGCCTTCATGCTACCACAAAGCCGTTTCAAACACAAGCAACCCGCTGTTGCCCCATCACGCCGCGCACAACGGGGGATTCTGAATATCGGCTTAATTCAGCAGGC